>JAQGIE010000260.1 GCA_028291365.1 Rhodospirillales bacterium | reverse complement strand
GTTCGGCGGGCTGGGCATCGAAGTCGGCATCGAGAACGGCGTCGTGAAGGTGATTTCGCCGATCGACGATACGCCCGCTTCGCGCGCCGGCGTGAAGGCCGGTGACTTCATCACGCATCTGAACGGCGAGCAGATCGTCGGCATCGGTCTCAACGAAGCCGTCGAGAAGATGCGCGGCAAGCCGGGCAGCGACGTGAAGATCACGATCCGCCGCCCCGATGTCACCGATCCGATCGAGATTTCGCTCAAGCGCGAACAGATCCGCGTCCAGTCGGTGAAGTACCGCGTCGAAGGCGAGAATATCGGCTATATCCGCATCTCCTCGTTCAATGAGCAGACACAGCCCGGTCTCGAAAAGGCCATCGCCGAGATCAAGCAGAAGAGCGGCAACAAGCTGCTCGGCTATGTGCTCGATCTGCGCAACAACCCGGGCGGATTGCTGACCCAGGCGATCAGCGTCTCGGACACCTTCCTCGACAAGGGCGAGATCGTGTCGACGCGTGGCCGTCACAGCGAAGACGTCGAGCGCGTGAACGCCAAGCCGGGCGATCTCGCCAACGGCCTGCCCGTCATCGTGCTGATCAATGGCGGCTCGGCTTCGGCCTCGGAAATCGTCGCGGGCGCGCTGCAGGACCACCACCGCGCCATCCTCATGGGCACGCAGAGCTTCGGCAAAGGCTCGGTGCAGACGATCATGGAGTTGAAGAACCATGGCGCCATGCGGCTGACGACGGCGCGCTATTTCACCCCGTCGGGCAAGTCGATCCAGGCCAAGGGCATCACGCCCGACATCGAAGTGAAGGCCGCCAAGGTCGAGGAAGTCGCCATGGCCGGCGCCGGCCGTCGCGAAGCCGACCTCAAGGGCGCCCTGGCCAATCCGGACCAGCTCAAGACCGACGGCAAGGCGACCACCCCGGCGGCCCCGCCGGCCGGCGGCCCGGGCGAGCCCGGTGTCGGTGCCGCGCCGACCGAAATGCCGGCCGCCAAGCCCAAAGCGTCGGGCGCGAACGCCAATGCGCCGGCCGAAGTGGACTATCAGCTCTCAAGAGCGCTGGACCTTCTGCGCGGAGTAGCGATGTTCAACCAGCGCGCGGTGAACTGAGTCGCCGAAAACGCGCTACAACAAATGGTCTAGGGCAGGGTCCGACTCGGATCATGCCCGGGGGCGCGAGAGGGATTGCGCGCGGTGCGCTGGCGAATTCGGAAACACAAACTAGGCGGCGAAGGCAGATCGGACGGCCCGCGGATTCATCCGTTGGCCGGCCTCAGCCTGGTTCTCGCGATTTTGGTCGGCGGTACCGCCGCGTGGCTCCTGTGGGCGGCGCCGGCGACCAACCGGCAACTCGCGAGCCTCGGCGCCGTCGAAGTCCCGATCGAGAAGCTGCCGCCCGGGGCGCAGCCCGACCACATGCTCCCGCCGACGCCGGCCGGTGCCCCCGTCGTGGCGGCGCTGGTCCAGCCTGCCCCGCTGCAGACCCCCCCGGTGCCCAAGCTCGACGTGCCCGTGCTGGGCCAGCCGCGGCGCACCGCCGAGGTCCAGCCCGAAGCTGCCCCGCCGCCCGGCGCTGCGCCCGCGCCGGCCACGACCACTGCCCCGGGGACACCGCCGGGTTCGATCCAAGTGACCGTTCCCACCATGTCGAACGTGCAGACCGCTTCGGTGCTGCCCCCGGCGGCACCGTTGCCGGCAGCGCCGGTGGCCGAGCTGGTCGAGCAGACCCCCGCCGGACCCTTGCCCAAGATCGGTGCCGACGGCCGCGCGCCGTGGCGCGTCTACGGCCGCCCGGCCGATACCGCCGAAAAGCGCCCGCGCGTGGCGATCGTGGTGACCGGTCTCGGCCTCGGCAATGAAGCGACCCAGGCGGCCATCAAGCTGAATGCCGAAGCGACCTTGGCCTTCGCGCCCTTCGCCGACCGACTGAAGCTCTGGGTCGAGCAGGCGCGCGGCGCCGGGCACGAGGTGCTGCTGTCGGTGCCGATGGAGCCGAACACCTATCCGAAAGACGATCCCGGCCCGCAGACGCTGCTGACCAGCGCGACGGAAACCGACAATACGGCGCGGCTGACCTCGATGCTGACCCGCGCCTCGGGCTATGTCGGAATCATCAATTCGTCGGGCTCGCGTTTTCAGGGCGACACCGGCGCGATGAAGCCGATCCTGACCCAGCTGCGTCAGCGCGGCCTGCTCTATGTCGAACTGCGCACCGCGACGCAAAGCGCGGCACCGCCGCTGGCGGCCGCTTTGGGCCTGCCCTACGCGAATGTCGATCGCGTGCTGGATTCGCCGGCGACGCGCGCCGCGGTCGATCTGGCGCTGGCCGAACTCGAAGGGACGGCACGGCACAAAGGCTTTGCGATCGGCGTCATCAGCCCGCATCCGGCGGCGCTCGAACGGCTTGCAGCCTGGTTCGCAACGTTGCCGCAAAAAGGCATCGTCGCCGTGCCGGTCAGCGCCGTGGCCGCTCCCGCGGGCCCGGCCCCGGTCGCATCCACCAACTGACGTCCGGATCGCCCGTGACGGACGAGACGGACCGGTTCTATCGGCCCAATGTCGGGGTCGCCTTGTTCGATCGCGACGGCAACGTTCTGGTCGCACGGCGACGCGGTTCGGCCGATGCGTGGCAGATGCCGCAAGGCGGCGTGCATGACGGCGAAGATCTCGAAACGGCGGCACGACGCGAACTCGCAGAAGAAGTCGGCGTGCGTTCGGTCGACCTGCTGGGGCGCGTTGACGAGTGGCTGCGCTATGACCTGCCGGCCGAGACGCTCGCCAACCATCGCTGGAAGGGCAAGTGGAAGGGCCAGCGCCAGGCCTGGATCGCCATGCGCTTCACCGGGGACGACTCCGAAATCGATCTCACCGCCGAAAAGCCACCCGAATTCGATGCCTGGAAATGGGTTCCGCTGGCCGACGTGCCGTCGCTGATCGTCCCGTTCAAACGCCCGATCTATGAGCGCGTGGCGCGGGACTTCGCGCGTTTCGCGCAGCCGGCGTGAGCAACCAGCTGGTCAATCGCGAGCCGGCGCGCGCGCATGAGCGCGCGAGCTTTCTTGCCCAGCAGGGCTTTGCCGGCGCGCGCGTCGAAGCGTTGCCGGCCGACGCCTCGTTCCGCCGCTATTTCCGTCTGCATGCCGGGCCGCGTCCGGCGCTGCTGATGGATTCGCCGCCCGATCGGCTCGACGTGCGTCCGTTCGTGACGGTGGCGACGCATCTGCGCCGGCTCGGCCTGTCCGCGCCCGAACCGTTCGCGGTCGACACGGTGCGCGGTCTGGTGCTGGTCGAGGATTTCGGCGACGCGACTTTTACGCGCCTGCTTGCCCAAGGCGCCGATGAACGTGCGCTGTACCAGCTGGCCGTCGACACGCTGGCGGCGCTGCAACGCGCGCCGATGGCGATCTCGGTCGCGGTGCCGCCCTACAGCCGCGCGCTGCTGCTGACCGAGGCCTCGCTGCTGGTCGAATGGTTCTGGCCCGCGCATCACCGAAAGCTTGTTGATCCAGTGTTGCTGGATTCCTGGCGCGCTGCATGGGACGAGGTGTTCGACGCGCTGCCGCCGGGGCCGACGACGCTCGTGCTGCGCGACTATCACGTCGACAATCTGATGCGCCTCGACGGTCGTGACGGGATCGCCGCCTGCGGGCTGCTCGACTTCCAGGATTCGCTGCTCGGCTCGCCGGCCTACGATCTCGTGTCGCTGCTCGAAGACGTCCGGCGTGACGTGCCCGACGCGCTCGCCGCCGAGATGCGCGCACGCTACGGCGCCCTGGTCGCGCCCGCGGCGGGCTTCGACGCGTGGTATGCGGCGCTTGGCGCGCAACGCCAGGCCAAGATCCTCGGCCTGTTCGTGCGGTTGGCCGTGCGCGACGGCAAGCACGCCTATCTGCGCCACCTGCCGCGCTCGGCGCGGTTGCTGGCACGGCAGCTCGACAATCCCGTGCTGGCGCCGGTCGCGCGCTGGTTCGCCGCGAACTTCCCCGACTGGCAGCGTCCGCTCGAGGTGGATGCAGCCATGCTGGCTGCGCTGCTTGTCGCGCCGCGCCCTGCTGCGTAGTTTCGCCAACTCGAACAAATAAAGTTTCAGGAACGATCCCAATGGCTTTCCTCGCCGCTCGTCTGGACCGCATCAAGCCGTCACCGACGATTGCGGTGACCGCGAAAGCGCGCGCGCTGAAAGCGGCGGGTCGTGACGTGATCGGCCTCGGCGCCGGCGAGCCTGACTTCGACACGCCTGAAAACATCCGCCAGGCCGCCACGCGCGCCATCGAGGCGGGCGAGACGCGCTACACCGACGTCGACGGCACGCCGGCGCTGAAGAAGGCGATCTGCGCCAAGTTCGCGCGCGAGAACCGCCTGACCTATTCGCCGGAACAGATCACGGTCGGCACCGGCGGCAAGCAGGTGCTCTACAACGCGCTGATGGCGACGGTGAATCCGGGCGACGAAGTCATCATCCCGGCGCCCTACTGGGTCAGCTATCCCGACATGGTGCTGCTCGCCGAGGGCGTGCCCGTCGCGGTTGAATGCCCGCCCGACCGCGGGTTCAAGTTGCAGGCCGCCGATCTCGAAGCGGCGATCACGCCCAAGACGAAATGGCTGATCCTCAACAGCCCGAGCAACCCGACCGGGGCCGCCTACACGCACGCCGAGATGAAGGCGGTCACCGACGTGCTGCTGCGTCACCCGCATGTCTGGGTGATGACCGACGATATGTACGAGCACATCGTCTATGACGATTTCAAGTTCGTGACGCCGGCCGAGGTCGAGCCGCTTCTTTATCCGCGCACGCTCACCGTCAACGGCGTGTCGAAATCCTATTCGATGACCGGCTGGCGCATCGGCTATGCCGGCGGCCCGGTCGAGCTGATCAAGGCGATCGCGAAAGTGCAGAGCCAGTCGACCTCGAACCCGAGCTCGGTGAGCCAGGCCGCCGCGGTCGAAGCCTTGAATGGTCCGCAGGATTTCATCGCGCCGCGCGCAGAGAAATTCCGCGAGCGCCGCGACCTCGTCGTGTCGATGCTGAATCAGGCCAACGGCCTGACCTGCACGCGTCCTGAAGGCGCCTTCTACGTCTATCCGTCCTGCGCCGGCACGATCGGCAAGCGCACGCCGTCGGGCAAGGTGATCGAGAGCGACAACGATTTCGTTGAACAGCTGCTCGAAGCCGAAGGCGTCGCCGTGGTGCAGGGGACCGCGTTCGGATTGGCGCCGTTCTTCCGCGTCTCCTATGCGACCGACATCGACTCGCTCGAAGAAGCCTGCCGCCGCATCCAGCGCTTTTGCGGTTCGCTGGCCTGAAGCTTTTTGATTTGGCGGGTTTTCGCTGAAGCGAACCGGTACCGACCCCGTATCAGGTACGGGGTCGGGCTTTCGCGGGAAAACGCGTCAGGCTTGCGGTCCGAACGAGTCCGGCCCGACGCGCGTCCACCACTGCGCCAAAGTCGGATCGGCGATCGCATCGCCGGTCAGCAGCGCGCCCGGCTTGCAGCTCACATAGAGATCGGCCGCGCTCTTGGTCTCGGTCGGCGAAATGCGCCGGACCAGATGGTGCAGCTGCAATTGCTCGGGATGTAACAGGCCCGCCGCACCGATCACCTCGGCCAGCGCGATCAGCGTGTTGCGGTGGAAATTGAAAACCCGCGTACCTTTGTCGTCGACCACCAGGGCGCGCTGACGCACCGGGTCCTGCGTCGCGACGCCGGTCGGACAGCGATCGGTGTGGCAGCTCTGCGACTGGATGCAGCCCAGCGCAAACATGAAGCCGCGCGCCGAGTTGCACCAATCCGCACCCAGCGACATGGCCCGCGCGATGTCGAAGCCGGTGATGATCTTGCCGCTGGCGCCGATGCGCACGCGCTCGCGCAGGCCCGCTCCCACCAGCGCGCTGTGCGCAAAGCGCAGCCCTTCGCGCAGCGGGGTGCCGATATGATCGGTGAATTCCAGCGGCGCCGCGCCGGTGCCGCCTTCGGCGCCGTCAATGACGACGAAGTCGGGCGCGACGTTCTCGGCCAGCATGGCGCGGACCAGCGCCAGGAATTCCCAGGGATGCCCGATGCACAGCTTCAGGCCGACCGGCTTGCCGCCCGACAGGTCGCGCAGCTTGGCGACAAAGCCCACCAATTCGCGCGGCGTCGAGAAGGCGCCATGCGACGCGGGCGAGATACAGTCGATCCCTTCGGCTACGCCGCGCGTCGCTGCGATTTCGGCCGACACTTTTGCGCCCGGCAGAACGCCGCCGTGACCCGGTTTCGCACCCTGGCTCAGCTTGATCTCGATCATCTTCACTTGCGGATCGGCGGCCCGGTCGGCGAAGCGCACCGGATCGAAATTGCCGTTGCCATCGCGGCAGCCGAAATAACCGGTGCCCAATTCCCAGATCAGGTCGCCGCCATGCTCGCGGTGATAGCGGCTGATCGAACCTTCGCCCGTGTCGTGCGCGAAGCCGCCCAGCTTGGCGCCTTTGTTGAGCGCGCGAATCGCGTTCGACGACAACGCGCCAAAGCTCATCGCCGAAATATTCAGGATCGATGCGTCATATGGTTTGGCGCAATCGGGACCACCGACGCGCACGCGGAAGCTGTTTGGATCGGGTTTGGTCGGCGCCACCGAATGGTTCAGCCATTCATGACCGGTACCGTAGACGTCGACGAGCGTGCCGAAGGGACGTTTGTCGATGACGCCCTTGGCGCGCTGATAGGCGATGGCGCGCTGGTTGCGCGAAAACGGAATCTCGGAGGTATCGTCCTCGAGAAAATACTGGCGGATTTCGGGTCGCAACTCTTCGAGCCAGAAGCGCAGATGCGCGAGGATCGGATAGTTGCGGCGAATCGATTGCCGCGTCTGCGCCAGGTCGCGGAAGCCGACGAACATGAGAAAGCCGGACGACAGCGCCAGCAGCACGAACCAGGGCTGCCACAGCATCGCCGGCACGGCGAAAGCGAACACCACCCCGACCAGAAGCAGGGCCCAATAACGCGGTTCGACCGACGGCAGCACGGGCTTCACGGCAGCACCTCCCTAAAATTGCAGGGATCGGCATGGGCCTGCACCAGTGAAGGAAGCGCAAAAAGAAAGGGCCCGAATTGCTTCGGGCCCTAAGTTGAACAGGGAGGCTTCACGTCTGGGAGACGCTGGATCCGAGATCCATTCCGACGAGGGAGCGCCGGAAGAAAGCGACATTGCAGTGCAACATCGCCACTCCTAAATGGGCCTACCTTCGGTGCGATTCCACCCCGGATCGAACGACCCCGGGTTGCGTGAAACGCATGAATCAAAAACCGAACTTGCTGACTTTTTCGATCAGGTAATCGCGCAACACGGCGATACGCTTCGAGTGACGCAATTCTTCTGCGTAGACGAAGAACGCATCGACGGTTGGTCCCGGTACGTCGGGCAAAACTTGAACGAATTGTTCCTGACCGGTGGTCAGGAAGTCCGGAAGCGCCGCGATGCCGATTCCCGCTTCGACTGCGCGATAGATCGCATACATGTTCGAAACCAGCAGCGCGTTCGGGCTTTCGGCCTCGAGTTGCGCGGTTTCGAACAGCCAGTTCGCATGCGGAAAAGGCAATGGCATGTTGCCCGGAAAGCCGATGACACGATGGTCCTTCAGCTCGTCGAGAGTCTTGGGCAGGCCATTGCGCGCGACATAGTCCTTCGACGCGCAGATCTTCATGTGCAGCGTCGTCAGGTGACGCTGAATCAGATCGGGCTGTTTCGGCGGCGTCATGCGAATCGCGACGTCCGCCTCGCGCATGGCGAGATCGAGCTGACGATCGTCGATCAGCAAGGTCAGACAGATGTCGGGATAGAGATCGAGGAATTCGCGCAGCCGCGGAGTCAGCCAGGTCGTGCCGAAGGCAAACGTGGTCGTTACCTTGAGCACGCCTTTCGGCTTCATCTTGCCTTCGGTCAGCAGCGCCTCGGTCATCGCCAGTTTGGCGAAAACGTCTTTTGCGGTGCGGTGAAGGACCTCGCCCTGCTCGGTCAGAATCAGACCGCGCGCATGGCGATGAAACAGCGGAACCTTGAGGCTGTCCTCAAGCGCGCCAATCTGGCGGCTCACCGCCGACTGGCTGAGATTCAGCGTCTCGCCAGCATGCGTGAAGCTTCCCGCCTCAGCGACGGCGTAGAAGATGCGTAACTTGTCCCAATCCATGACCCGGCCTGACGGATTTTATAGACCGGAACCAAGAATCACCGGCCTTTGTAACAAGGCCCGTTGTTATACAGGACCAATCCCGTCCGCCCAAGGCGGGGCGGCCGAGAAAACCTGCACTTATTCCGCCGCTGCGGCGTGGCTCCCGTGGCTTTCGTGCAGGGCCAGCCATTTATCCGCCTCGATTGCGGCCATGCAGCCCATGCCAGCCGCCGTAACGGCCTGGCGAAAGACCTTGTCCTTCACGTCGCCTGCGGCAAACACGCCCGGCACGCTGGTCGCGGTCGAATCGGGGGCGGTGCGGATATAGCCCTCGGAATCCATGTCGAGCTGCCCCCGGAACAGGGACGTGGCGGGGTCGTGGCCGATGGCCACGAAGACGCCTTCGGCGTGGATCTCGCGCGAGGCGCCCGTCGGCACGTCCGTGAGGCGCAGACCGGTCACGGCGCCCCCTTCGGAGGTGGTCCCGCCGGCGCTGCCCAGCACCTCGTCCACCGTCGCGTTCCAGATCACCTCGATCTTGGGATGGTTGAACAGCCGGTCCTGCATGACGCGCTCGGCGCGCAGCGAGGCGCGACGATGGATCAGCGTCACCTTGGTGGCGAAGTTGGTCAGAAACAGAGCTTCCTCGACCGCGGTATTGCCGCCGCCGATGACCGCGACCTGCTTGTTGCGGAAGAAGAACCCGTCGCAGGTGGCGCAGGCCGAAACGCCGAGCCCCTTGTAGCGCTGCTCGCTGTCGAGCCCGAGCCAGCGCGCCTGGGCGCCGGTCGCGATCACCACCGTGTCGGCCAGGAACACGTCGCCCGAATCGCCCACCGCCCGGAACGGGCGCTGGTTGAAATCGACCTCGGTGATCAGGTCGTACCGCGTCGTGGTGCCGACATGCTCGGCCTGCGCCTTCATCTGGTCCATCAGCCACGGGCCCTGGATCGCTTCAGGAAAGCCCGGGTAATTCTCGACGTCGGACGTGATCGTCAGCTGTCCGCCCGGTTGCAGCCCGAGCACCTGGATCGGGGCCAGATTGGCCCGCGCGGCATAGATGGCGGCGGTATAGCCGGCGGGGCCGGAGCCGATGATCAGGAGTTTGGTGCGGTGGGTCTGCGACATGGGCCAGAACATGCCCACGGCCCCCCGGACTGGCAACGCCGCGCTCCATGCGTCCGGCAGGCCCAGCCCGCGCGCGGCGAGCAGGTCTCGTACCCTTGACGCGATGCGCGCCGTGTCGTCGAGCGGCGCGTCAGCAGTGAGGCAAATTCACCGGCCGCGGCGCAGCCCTTGAGAGGGCGGGGCGGCGTCGCTAGTCTCGCAACAATATTTCAAGCCCCCTCCCCGAAACGCCCGAGAAAAAATGCGCCGCGTCAAACTAGACCGGATCGATCGCCAGATTCTGCGCAACCTCCAGAGCGACGGTCGCATGACCAATGTCGAGCTGGCCAAGCGTGCCAACATCTCCGCACCGCCCTGTCTGCGCCGCGTCCGCGCGCTGGAGGAGGCGGGCTACATCAAGGGCTATCACGCCGATCTCGATCCGGCGGCGCTGGGTTACACCGTTACCGTCTTCGCGCAGGTCGGCCTGTCGAGCCAGGCCGAAGTCGATCTCCGCGCCTTCGAACAGCTGGTGCAGTCGTGGCCCCTGGTGCGCGAGTGCCACATGCTGGCAGGCGAAACCGATTTCCTGCTCAAGATCGTGGCTGAAGATTGGGACGCGTATAATCGCTTCCTCACCTCGAAGCTGACCGCGGCGCCCAACGTGGCGCATGTGAAGTCGGCACTCGCCATTCGCCGTTCGAAGTTCGAACCCGGCGCGCCGGTGCCGCTCGACGACGATGATGAAGAAAGCGACGCGGCGGACTAGGCGCGTTTTCCCGCGAAAGCCTGCCCCGTACTTGATACGGGTGGATACCGGTTCGCGGAGGGAAGGCGCGCCAGATCTACGGCGCCAGATTCGCCAGCAATAAATCGCCGCGAAACGTCGCCTCGGCGTTCTTGTCCATGTTGATCAGGCGCGCGAGATAGCTCGGATGATAGGCCGGGACGATCGGCACGCCTGATATCCGTCCCGCCAGCTTCTGGCCGCGCAACGCGGTCAGGCCTTCGCGTCCGGTCAGCGCCCATAGCGGCACGCGTCCCAGCACAACGACGGCGCGCGGCTTCAGCGTTTCGAGCGTCGCAATCAGATGCGCGATTTCGCCGGCATAGCGGGCCCGCACGAAGGCGCTGCCGAACTTGCCGTAGCTTTCGTCGAGCGCATCGTTTTCGGCGGCGGCTTTGCGCTTCGACGCGAAGAAATGATCGATGCGATTGTCGGGCGGGCGGAAGCGAAACACGTTGGCGACCAGGCAGGCATTGCGGTCGATGCCGATCGTAGCGAGTTGCTGGTCGAGCAGCTTGCCGGCGCGGCCGCAAAAGGGGCGGCCTTGCTTGACCTCGTCGGCGCCGGGCGCTTCGCCGATCAGCACCAACGGTGCGCGTTCGTCGCGCACCGTCGGATAGGCATAATCGACGAACGGAAGTTCGCCAGACACGAAGCTTACTTGAACGCGACTTTGAGGATCTCGTAGGCCTTCGAGCCGCCCGGCGTGACGACTTCAACGCTGTCGCCCTTGGTCTTGCCGATCAGCGCGCGCGCCAATGGCGAGGTAATCGACAACAGGCCGTTCGAAATGTCGGCTTCGAATTCACCGACCAGCTGGTACGAAGCCTTCTCGTCGGTGTCTTCGTCGACCAGCGTCACGGTCGCGCCGAATTTGACGTTGTTGCCCGACAGCGTCTTGGGATCGATCACTTCAGCGCGGCTGATGCGATCTTCCAATTCGCCGACCCGGCCTTCAATGAAGCTCTGCCGCTCGCGCGCCGCGTGATACTCGGCGTTTTCGGACAAGTCGCCATGTTCCCGCGCCTCAGCAATGGCGCGGATGATGGCAGGACGTTCGACCGCTTTGAGCTGCCTCAACTCGTCCTGCAACCGCTGGAACCCTCCGGCGGTCATCGGAACCTTTTCTATCATGTCTTAAACCACCCACCTGGCGTGGAAGGGGCCGATCGGTCGATCGGCCCTGGGGATCAAGCCTCCGCCGCTGCCCGTTTTTCTGCAACGGGTCCGGTCTCGTAGGACCCGCGGAGATAGGCCTGCAACGGTGCTACTTCGAGCTCGCCGCGCCGGAGCGCGGCAATCGCCTCGACGGCGGCGCGGGCGCCGGCCATCGTGGTGTAGTAGGGGATGCTATTGGCCAGGGCGGTCCTGCGCAAGCTGAAGGAATCCGACAGGGCCTGCGCGCCGTCGGTCGTATTTACGACCAGCTGGATGTCGCCGTTGATCATCAAATCCACGATATGCGGCTGGCCTTCGAGCACCTTGTTGACGCGCTCGACAGTAAGTCCCGCTTCGCGCATCCGTTCCGCCGTGCGGTCGGTGGCGATCAGCGCGAAGCCCAGCCCGGCGAGGCTGCGCGCGATCTCGACCACCGCTGGCTTGTCGCGATCCTTGACCGAGATGAACACTTTTCCGGTCTGCGGCAGCGCGACGCCCGCGCCGAGCTGGCTTTTGGCGAAAGCCAGGCCGAAGTCGCGGTCGAGCCCCATCACTTCGCCGGTCGACTTCATCTCAGGCCCGAGAATGACGTCGACGCCGGGGAAGCGCGCAAACGGGAACACCGCTTCCTTGACCGCGGTGTGCGACGGCGTCGCGCCCGTCAGCGGGAAATCGGCCAGGCTTTCGCCCGCCATCACCCGCGCCGCGATCTTCGCGATCGGCACGCCCGTCGCCTTGGCGACGAACGGCACCGTGCGTGAGGCGCGCGGATTGACTTCGAGAATGTAGATCTCGTCGCCTTTCACCGCGAACTGCACGTTCATCAGCCCGACGACTTTGAGTCCGTGCGCGAGCTCTTTGGTCTGTTTGGTGATTTCTTCGATCGTTGCCGCCGACAGCGAGTACGGCGGCAGCGCGCAGGCGCTGTCGCCCGAATGAATGCCGGCCTCTTCGATATGCTCCATGATGCCGGCGACATAGACGGTGTGACCGTCGGCAACCGCATCGACGTCGACTTCGATCGCGTCCTGCAGATAGCCGTCGATCAGCACCGGACTGTCGCCCGACACCTGCACCGCGCGGCCGATATAGCGCTCCAGCCCGGCCATATCGTGCACGATCTCCATCGCGCGTCCGCCGAGCACGTAGCTGGGCCGAATGACGACGGGGAAGCCGATACGGTCGGCCACTGCCTTGGCCTCGGCGAGCGAACGCGCGAGACCGTTCGGCGGCTGGCGCAGCCCGAGCTGCATCAGCAATTGCTGGAAACGCTCACGGTCTTCGGCGAGATCGATCGCGTCGGGCGAGGTGCCGAGGATCGGAATGCCGGCCGCTTCGAGATCGTGCGCGAGCTTGAGCGGCGTCTGTCCGCCCAGCTGCACGATGACGCCAAGCAGCTTGCCCTTCGACATTTCGACGCGCGCGATCTCGATCACGTCTTCGCCGGTCAGCGGCTCGAAATAGAGGCGGTCCGAAGTGTCGTAGTCGGTCGACACGGTTTCGGGATTGCAGTTGACCATGATGGTCTCGAGCCCGGCTTCGCGCAGCGCGTAGGCGGCGTGCACGCAGCAATAGTCGAACTCGATGCCCTGGCCGATGCGGTTGGGACCGCCGCCCAGGATCATCACCTTGGTGCGGCTGGTGGGATCGGCTTCGCACTCGTCGTCATACGCCGAGTACATGTACGGCGTCCGGCTCGGGAATTCGGCGGCGCAGGTATCGATGCGCTTGTAGACGGGCAGCACGTTCAGCGCCTTGCGACGGCGCAGCACTTCGCTCTCCTCGAGACCGGCGAGCTTGGCGAGGCGCAGATCCGAGAAGCCCATTGCCTTCAGCCGCTTCAGCGCCTGGGCGTCATGCGGCAGGCCCTCGGCCCGAATTTCGGTTTCAGCCGCGATGATGGCGTGGATGCGCTCGAGGAACCAGCTGTCGATCTTGCAGGCTGCATGCACCTCGGCGACGGTGAAGCCGTGACGGAAGGCCTGCGCCACCGCGAGAATGCGCTCGGGCGTCGGCTTGGCCAGCGCGGCGCGGATCTCGTCGCGCTCGGGTTCGCCGGCGCCGTCGCCCAGCGCGATTTCGTCGAACCCGTCGAGGCCGGTTTCGAGCGAGCGCAGACCTTTCTGCATCGCTTCTTCGAATGAGCGGCCGATCGCCATCGCTTCGCCGACCGACTTCATCGAGGTCGTCAGCGTGTTGTCGGCGCCGGCGAATTTCTCGAACGCGAAGCGCGGCAGCTTGGCGACGATATAGTCGATCGTCGGCTCGAACGAGGCCGGCGTGGTGCCGGTGATGTCGTTGACGAGTTCGTCGAGCGTGTAGCCGATCGCGAGCTTGGCCGCGATCTTGGCGATCGGAAACCCGGTCGCCTTCGACGCCAGCGCCGACGAGCGCGAGACGCGCGGGTTCATCTCGATCACGAGCATGCGCCCGTCGGCCGGATTGACCGCGAACTGCACGTTCGAGCCGCCGGTCTCGACGCCGATCTCGCGCAGCACCGCGATCGAGGCGTCGCGCATCAGCTGATATTCTTTGTCGGTGAGCGTCAGCGCCGGCGCGACGGTGATCGAATCGCCCGTGTGCACGCCCATCGGATCGATGTTTTCGATCGAACACACGATGATGCAGTTGTCGGCGCAGTCGCGCACGACCTCCATCTCGTATTCTTTCCAGCCCAGCACGGACTCTTCGATCAGCACGGTCCCGACCGGCGAGGCGGCGAGGCCGCCTTTCACGATCTCTTCGAACTGCGCCTTGTTGTAGGCGATGCCGCCGCCGGTGCCGGCGAGCGTGAACGAGGGGCGGATGATGGCGGGCAGGCCGACATCGGCCTGCGCCTCGCGCGCCTCGTCGATCGTGCGCACCATGCGCGAACGCGGGCTTTCGAGCCCGATCTTGTCCATCGCTTCGCGGAAGAGCTGGCGGTCTTCCGCCTTTTTGATTGCCGGCAGTTTGGCGCCGATCAGTTCGATGCCGAGGCGCGCCAGCGTGCCGTCTTCGGCGAGCGCCATCGCGGTATTGAGCGCGGTCTGGCCACCCATCGTGGCCAGCAGCGCGTCGGGCCGTTCCTTTTCGAGGATCTTGGTCACGATGGCGGGCGTGATCGGCTCGATATAGGTCGCATCGGCCAGGTTCGGATCGGTCATGATCGTGGCCGGGTTCGAATTGACCAGGACCACGCGGTAGCCTTCTTCGCGCAATGCCTTGCAGGCCTGGGCGCCGGAATAATCAAACTCGCAGGCCTGGCCGATCACGATCGGGCCGGCGCCGATAATACAGATCGACCGGATATCAGTGCGCTTTGGCATCGAGACGAACTCTGGACACGAGAAAACACGCGCCCGGCCAAGGTTGGCCGCGCGGGGAACCGCAGATGCGAGGTCTTAAAGCGTCGGTATAGTCACCTGGACCGGCCGACGCCAGCGCCGAGCCGTCGCGGCTGACCCGCTAGTGGTGATGGTGGCGGTGCAGGATCTGGTCGCGGATGCCGGTTTCGTAGGCCAGCCCGTCCGCGGTCAGGGTGGCGCCGTGCGGAAACATCGAGCGCAGCAGGCCCTTGCGTTCGAGCACCGCCCACGGGGCGGGGTTGGTCAGTCCGGTCGCGTCGCGCGACGCCACGACCGCATCGCCGACATGGAAGTGATCGCCGTGCGCATGCGGCAGGTTCATGATCGTGACCGCACCGTTCTCGTCGCGCTGGACCGCGTGATCGGGCAGTTCGGCCAGCGCCTGCAACAGCGCCAGCGTCTTCAGCTGCAACGGGTTGAGGTTCAGCGGATTGCGCTTCGCGGACATGGCTAGTGGCTCTTTTTGGCTTCGATCATGTCGACGAAGCGTTGGAACAGATAATGGCTGTCGGTCGGGCCCGGGCTCGCTTCCGGGTGATACTGCACGGCAAAGACCGGTGCGTCCTTGACGCGGAAGCCTTCGTTGCTGCCGTCGAACAGGCTGACATGCGTCTGCTCGACATTGGCCGGCAGGCTTTCGGGCAACACCACGAAACCGTGATTCTGGCTGGTGATTTCGACCTTGCCGGTTTCGAGGTCTTTGACCGGATGGTTCGCGCCGCGATGGCCGTGATGCATCTTCTCGGTCCGGCCGCCCAACGCCAGCGCCAGCAGCTGATGGCCGAGGCAGATGCCGAAGGTCGGCACGCCCGCTTTCAGCACGCCCTGGATCGCGGGCACGGCGTATCGGCCGGTCGCCTGCGGATCGCCGGGCCCGTTTGACAGGAACACGCCGTCGGGCTTGTGGCCGAGAATGTCATCGGCGGTGGCGGTCGCGGGCACGACCACGACTTCGCAGCCCGCCGCCGCGAGGCAGCGGAGAATGTTGCGCTTGGCGCCGTAATCGACCGCGACGACCTTGTGCTTGGGGGCGTGCTGCTCGGCGTAGCCGCCTTCGCGGCTCCAGCTGCTTTCGCGCCAGTGCGAGGTCTGCCGGCCGGTGACTTCGAGCGCGAGGTCCATGCCTTCGAGCCCGGGCCAGGCCGCGGCCTGTTTGATCAGCGCATCGATGTCGATCTTGCCGTCGGGCGCATGGATCAGCGCGCCGTTGGGCGCGCCGAGGTCGCGGATCCGGCGCGTCAGCGCGCGCGTGTCGATGCCGGCGATGCCGATCAGGCCGAAGCTCTTGAGCCATTCGTCGAGGCCCCGAGTCGCGCGCCAGTTGGACGGCTCGGTGATGTCGGCCCGCAGCACCAGGCCACGGGCGGCCGGCGTGATGGTCTCGATGTCCTCGGCATTGGCGCCGACATTGCCGATATGGGGGAAGGTGAAGGTGACGATCTGGCCGGCATAGGACGGGTCGGTCAGGATTTCCTGATACCCCGTCATCGAGGTGTTGAAGCAGACCTCGGCCACGGTGGTGCCAACGGCGCCGACGCCTCGACCCCAGAAAACCGTGCCGTCGGCGAGCACGAGCGCGGCGGTTGCGCCGGATGGGGCGGGGCTGGGCATGACAAAACCTCGGGCGGGAACGCAGCGGAGATAGGAGCGGGGGCCGGGGCGCGTCAACCCGCGATGTCGGCATGCCCGTATGACGCTGGATGACGCGGTCTGTCGGCTTTTCGGCTCCGGGTCGCTATGCTGCGCGCCCTCCAGACCTTTCGGGAACGAGCCATGCTGCGCGCGACGCTGACTGACGCGATGAAGACCGCCCTGCGCGAAAAGGATAGCGCCACCCTGTCGACGGTTCGGCTGATCCTGGCTGCGCTGAAGGACAAGGACATCGCGGCACGCCCATCGGGCAATGCGGACGGCATCCCGGACGGCGACATCGCCGCGATGATGCAGAACATGATCAAGCAGCGCCGCGACTCGATCGCGCTCTACGAACAGGGCAACCGTCCCGAACTGGCCGCCAAGGAACAGGCCGAGATCGCGGTCATCGAGCGGTTCCTGCCGACCCAGATGGATGCGGCCGCGATCGATGCCGCGATCGCCGCGGCCGTCGCTGAAACCGGCGCCGCGTCGGTGCGCGACATGGGCAAGGTGATGGCGGTGCTCAAAGCCAAATATGCCGGCCAGATGGATTTCGCCGCCGCGAGCGCGCAGGTGAAAGCAAAGTTGGGCGGCTGACCGGATGGCGTTCCCGCCCGCATTTTTGGACGAGCTGCGCGCGCGGGTTCCGCTGTCGGAGTTGATCGGGCGCAAGCTGCGGCTGCAGCGCGCCGGACGTGAATGGAAGGCGCCGTGCCCGTTCCATAACGAGAAGACGCCCAGCTTTTACGTCAACGACCAGAAGGCCTTCTTCCACTGTTTCGGCTGCGGCGCGCATGGCGACGTGGTCGGCTTTCTGATGCGCCACGACAATCTGTCGTTCCTCGACGCGGTCGAACAGCTGGCGTCGCTCGCCGGTCTCGAAGTGCCACGTCCGACGCCGCAGGAACGGCATCGTTTCGAACGGCAGAAGACGCTCTATGACGTGCTCGAAGCCGCATGCGCGTGGTTCGAGCAGCAATTGCGTGCACCGCACGGACGCGCCGCGCTCGATTATCTGAAAGGCCGCGGCCTCGACGACGACACGATCGCGCAATTCCGCTTGGGGTGGGCGCCCGCCGATGCGTCGCTGCTCGGGGCGGCGATGCGCAAGCTCGGACATGAAGACGCCGAGCTGATCGAGCTGCAGCTGATCCGCCCGTCCGAACATGGCGGTGCGCCGTACAGTTTCTTCCGCAACCGGGTGCTGTTTCCGGTGGCCGACCGGCGCGGGCGCGTCGTCGCGTTCGGTGGCCGCATTCTCGACGGCGACGGCCCCAAATACGTCAATTCGCCCGAGCACCCGCTGTTTCACAAAGGCCACGTCCTCTACGGCCTGTCGCGCGCCCGCGGCTCGCGCGACGCGATCCCGATCGTGGTCGAAGGCTATATGGACGTGATTGCGCTGCAGCGGGCCGGCTTCGAAGGCGCCGTGGCGCCGCTGGGCACCGCCTTGACCGAGGCGCAGCTCGGCGAGCTGTGGCGGCTCGACCCCTCAGGCACGCGCGCGCCGGTCCTTTGTTTCGACGGCGACGCGGCGGGCCGCCGTGCCGCTGAACGCGCCATCGCGCGGGCCCTGCCGCTGGTCTCGGCCGATCGCACCATCCAGGTCGCGTTCCTGCCGCCGGGAGAGGATCCGGACACGATGGTGCGGTCGGGCGGCGCCGCCGCCATCACCACCGTGCTGGGCGAAGCCAAGTCGCTGGTCGAGGCGCTGTGGGAGACGACCCTGCGCGACCGGGCCCGCGAGACGCCCGAACAGCGCGCCGGCATCCGCCGGGCCCTGGACGAGGCGGTCGCCACCATCGCCGACCGGACCTGCCAGAGCCTCTATCGCCAGGAGATCCGGACCCGGTGGGACGAGGCTTTTCCCTGGCGGACCGGCTTCACCCCCCGCGGGCGCGCTTCGGGGCGCGATTCCAAAGGACCGGGGATCAAGCCGTCTTCGTTGAAGAGCCGCCGGAACCAGCTGGTCCGGCTGCGCGACCGGCTTTTGCTGGGATCGGTCATCCTCCGACCGGAGTTCTGGCCCGAGATAAGTGGACATTTGGCCGAGGCGGCGCTGTCCGAAGCGGCCGAGCAACAACTCAAAGTCGTTGTCCAAGAGTACTTGGAAACCGACTCGGGACTTGACGCACCAGGACTTTGGCTCCACTTGGACCAACACGGACTAGCCGGCGCGGCGACGTCGCTCCTCGACCTGACCGTGGCCACAGTGCCCCGGCTCAAGCATCAAGATGCCGAGGAGGCACGCGCCCAGGTCCGTGAGCTGCTACTCCTCGACCATCGCCTGGCGATGGAGGGGGAGATCGCGGCAGCCACCAAGGCCCCCGGCTCCGGGGCCGATCCTGCATTGGAACGCATCAGTGCGATCACGCGGGAGAAGACGGGGCTGATCGAGGGCGACGACGGCGAGTCCGGCGCGTCCCACGGGTAAGGCGGCGACGATCAAGGCGGCATCAAGGTTGGTTTAACCAGGGGTCCCTAAGACGGGGCGCGGCGTCAGGCCGTGCTCGCGCACGCGTTTTTGCGCGGCTGTTTTAGTTTGGGACCTCGGGTCGGTACGAAGGGTTCGTGAAGGGCATGGCCAGTAAAGCGCAAACCAAAGTCGAGACGGCGGACAGCCGCGAAGAGCAGGGCGAAGCGGCGCTGGTCGACGGGCTGGCTGCTGCCGTCAAGAAGATGATCGCGAAGGGCAAGGAGCGAGGCTACGTCACCTATGACGAGCTGAACGCCGCCCTGCCGCCTGAGGAATATAGCTCCGAGCAGATCGAAGACACGATGTCGATGCTCTCCGAGCTCGGCATCACGCTCGTCGAATCCGAAGAGAGCGAAGAAGTCGCGGAAAAGAAGGAAGAAGGCTCCGAGGAAGAGTCGGAAGACGCTCGCGGCAACATCGACGAAGACGATATCGGCCGCACCGATGACCCGGTGCGCATGTACCTGCGCGAGATGGGCTCGGTCGAGCTGCTGTCGCGCGAAGGCGAAATCGCCATCGCCAAGCGGATCGAGGCCGGTCGCGAACAGATGATCGGCGGCATCTGCGAAAGCCCGCTGACCATCAAGGCGCTGATCGAATGGCACGAGGCGCTCGAGCGCGGTGACATTCTGCTGCGCGAGATCATCGATCTCGACGCCACCTATGGCGGTGGTCCCGAAGCCGAAGTGCCGGCTGCCGAAGGTGAAGCCGTTGAAGGCGAAGAAGGTGCCGAACCCGCAGTGCCGGGTGCGCCCGGGGCGCCGGCTGCCGACGACGATGACGGCGAAGAGAACGCGATCTCGCTGTCGGCAATGGAAGCGGAACTCAAGCCGCAGGTGCTCGAGACCTTCAAGGCGATCCGCGTCACCTACACCAAGCTGCACAAGATGCAGGAGTCGCGCCTGACCGCGCTCGCCAGCGGCGAAGCGGTCAAAGAGGATGCGCGCGCCGACAAGAAATACGAGAAGCTCAAGCTCGAACTGGTCGTGCTGATGGATGGCGTGCGTCTCAACAATGCGCGCATCGAGCAGCTCGTCGAACAGCTCTACGGCCTGAACCGTCGTCTGGTGACGCTGGAAGGCAAGTTGATGCGCTACGCCACCGAAAGCGGCGTGAAGCGCGACGACTTCCTCAAGCGCTATTACGGCAGCGAGCTCGACCCCAAGTGGCTCGAGAAGGTCAAGAAAATCCCGGGTGCCTGGACCAAGTTCGGTTCCAAGCGCAGCAAGGAAGCGCTCGATACGCGCGAACAGATCGCGCAGATCGCCGCTGAATCGCGCCTGCCGATCGCCGAGTTCCGCCGCATCGTGCAGACGGTGCAGAAGGGCGAGAAGGAAGCGGCCAAGGCGAAGAAAGAGATGGTCGAGGCGAATCTTCGTCTCGTGATCTCGATCGCCAAGAAATACACGAACCGCGGCCTGCAGTTCCTCGACCTGATTCAGGAAGGCAATATCGGCCTGATGAAGGCGGTCGATAAGTTCGAGTATCGCCGCGGCTACAAATTCTCGACCTACGCGACCTGGTGGATTCGTCAGGCGATCACCCGCTCGATCGCTGACCAGGCACGCACCATCCGTATTCCCGTGCACATGATCGAAACGATCAACAAGCTGGTGCGCACGTCGCGCCAGATGCTGCACGAGATCGGCCGCGAGCCCACTCCGGAAGAAATGGCCGAGCGCCTGTCGATGCCGCTCGAGAAGGTTCGCAAGGTGATGAAAATCGCCAAGGAGCCAATCTCGCTCGAAACCCCGATCGGCGACGAGGAAGATTCGCATCTCGGCGACTTCATCGAAGACAAGAACGCGATCATTCCCGTCGATGCAGCCATTCAGGCGAATCTGAAGGAAACCGTCACTCGCGTTCTGGCCTCGCTGACACCGCGTGAAGAGCGCGTTCTACGG
>JAQGIE010000259.1 GCA_028291365.1 Rhodospirillales bacterium | reverse complement strand
CGAATCATGGGCGCAGGCGCGCTCGAACAAGGCGAGCGCATCGCCCGCCGGACGTTCGGCGGCGAGCGCGTCGATGCGGGCGCGGAAATTACGCGCGTCGTCCCCGCGAAAGCGGGGACCCAGGAGTCACGCGACGTACCTGTCAGCACGTCCACGCACCACCACCTGGATCCCCGCATTCGCGGGGATGACGGTTCCCTATTTCTTGCTGTCCAAAAACGCGCGCACCATCTGGACCGTCGCGCGTGGCTGTTCTTCCATCAGCCAGTGGCCGGCGTTCGGGATCACGCCTTCCTGCACGTCGGTGGCGGCGAAGCGCATCACCACCGCCATGGTCGGGCCGAACGACTTTTCGCCGCCGACCGCCAGCACCGGCATGGTCAGCTTGCCCTTGGCGAGGAATTCCCTGTTGTCGATCGCGTCCTGGTCGAACGCTGCGAACTGCGCGAAGCCCGCATGCATCGCGCCCGGCTGCGCGTAGAGCTTGGCGTAGTGCCGGCGCGACGCTTCGCTGAACTTTTTCGGGTCGGCCGAGAATTCATTCCAGAAACCGGGCCGGTGCCGCCGACGCGGACATGCAGCTTCACGCCGTTGGCCTCGACCTCCTGGGTGCGGAAGCTGGGCGGAAAAGGCTCGAGTTGGGCCAGCGCTGCGCCAGGCGCGACCAGCACGAGCGCGGCCAGCGCGAATAACGTCCGTCGAACCATCGGCTGTTTCCTTGCGCTTCGCACAACCTGGATGGCCGGCTCGGGCGCGGAGTGTGACGTGCGGGGCAGATTCGGAACACCCCGTCGCTTGTCACCCCGGAACAGCCTGCCCGTGGCGTCTTGGTTGCGACGCCGGAGATTCCGGAACCGGCATCACGCCATTCGGTTTCCCCCAGGACAACCCTGTGCGGGAACCAACATGCCAGCGGTCGGAAAACGCGTCTGGGCCATCGCCGAAGGATGGATCCCAGCCACCAGCCATGGGCCGGCGCCGCAGCTCACCAGCCATGAAACGATCTGCGTGCTGAATGCCGGCGAGCAGGACGCCCGCATCGAGCTGACCTTGTATTTCGCCGATCGCGAGCCGGTCGGACCGTATCGCTTCGACGTCGCCGCGCGGCGCACGCGGCATGTGCGCTTCAACGACCTGACCGACCCGGCCCCCGTCCCGCGCGAGACCGACTACGCGTCGCTGCTGGTCAGCGACGTGCCGGTGGTGGTGCAGCACACGCGGCTCGACAGCCGGCAGGCCGAGCTCGCGCTGCTTTCGACCATCGCTTACGGGGAGAGCTGACATGCAAAGCGCATTCGCGGTTGCCGGCCTGGGTCGGATGGGCGGCGGGCTGGCGCTGCAGGCCTTGCAGCATGGCGCGCGCGTGGTCGGGCTCGATCCCGGCGGGGTGCGCGACGAGCTGCGCGATGCGGGGCTGGTCGCGATCGACGATGCCGGCGAATTGCGCGCCAGGCTCGCGGCGCCGCGCATCGTGTTTCTCTACGTGCCCGCCGGTCCGATCGTCGACGAGATGCTCGACCGTCTCGCCGCCGTGCTCGAGCCCGGCGACGTACTGGTCGATGGCGGCAATTCCTATTGGGGGGATTCGATCGCGCGCGCCGAGCGATTGCAGGCGCGCGGCCTGCGCTTCGTCGATCTGGGCACCTCGGGCGGCATCGACGGTGCGCGCACCGGCGCCTGTTTCATGGCCGGCGGTGACAACGATGCGGTGGCGCTGGTGCGCGAGGTCGTCCAACCGCTCGCGGTGCCGGGCGGCTTCGTGCATGCGGGGCCGAGCGGCGCCGGCCATTTCACCAAGCTGGTCCATAACGGCATCGAATTCGGCATGCTGCAGGCGATCGGCGAGGGCGTGGCGCTGCTGCACGCCTGGAAGCAGGCCAGGCTCGACGTGCCGCCGATCGTCGAATGCTGGCGCCACGGATCGGTGATCCGCTCGTGGCTGATCGACCTGCTGGCCGACGCGCTGCGCCAGGATCCGCAGATGAGGCGCAGCGACGGTTTCGTCGAAGACACCGGCGAAGTGAACTGGCTGGTCGACGACGCGCTGCGGCTGGAAGTGCCGGTGCCGGTGATCGCGCAGTCGGTGATGGCGCTGTTCGCGTCGCGCGACCGCGAGCGCATCGCGGCGCGTGCGGTGGTCGAGATGCGGCACGGATTCGGCGGCCATCCGTTCGGTCCCAACGACGCCGTCGCGCGCGAACGTCGCGCCGGCCGCATCGGCTGGTCGGAGGAACCGGTCGAAGCGCCGCGCGCGCTTGCCGACGCGGAAAGACGCTGATGCGCGCCATCACGGTCGAGCCCGGGCGCGCCAACAGCGCGGCGCTGGAGGAGATTCCCGAACCGGAGCCCGGCGACGGCGCGCTGCTGGTGCGCAGCCTCGTGACCGGCATCTGCGGCACCGACCGCGAGATCGTCGCGGGCGACTATGGCTGGGCGCCGCCGGGACGAAAGCGTCTGGTGCTGGGCCATGAATCGCTCGGCCGCGTCGAGCAGGCGCCGCAACAAAGCGGCTTTGCCGCGGGCGATCTCGTCGTCGGCATCGTGCGCCGTCCCGATCCGGTTCCGTGCATCGCATGCGGTGCCGGCGAGTGGGACATGTGCCGCAACGGCGACTATACCGAGCGCGGCATCAAAGCGCGCGACGGCTACATGGCGGAATTTTTTCGCCTCGAACCGGAATTCGCGATCAAGCTCGATCCCGCGCTGGGGCTGAACGGCGTCCTGCTCGAGCCGGCGAGCGTGCTCGCCAAAGCCTGGGATCACATTGAACAGATCGGACACCGCGCCTTGTGGCAGCCGCGCATCGTGCTGGTCACCGGCGCCGGGCCGGTCGGCCTGATGGCGGCGCTGATCGGCGTGCAGCGCGGGCTCGAGGTGCACGTGCTCGACCACAACCGGGACGGGCCCAAGCCGGGCCTGGTGCGCGATCTCGGCGCGCGCTTTCACACCAGCCTCGACGACGCGCCGGCGCCCGACGTGGTGCTGGAATGCACCGGCGCCACCAGCGTCATCATCGACGCGGTGGCACATTGCGCGCCCGCCGCCATCGTCTGCCTGGCGGGCGTGTCGTCGGGCGGTCGCACAGTCGATCTCGATCTCGGCGCATTGAATCGCAACATGGTCCTGTCCAACGAAGTCGTGTTCGGGTCGGTCAACGCCAACCGCCGTCACTACGAGCTTGCCGCCGCGTCGCTGGCGCGCGCCGATCCGGCGTGGCTCGGCCGCCTGATCACGCGGCGCGTGCCGATCGAGCGCTGGCGCGAAGCGCTCCAGCCGCGCCACGGCGACGTGAAGGTCGTGCTGAGTTTCGAGTGACGCCCCTCGGCAAGAACCCTTTGCGCATCGAAGACTATGCGCTGATCGGCGATTGCGAGACCGCGGCGCTGGTCGGGCGCGACGGCTCGATCGACTGGCTGTGCTGGCCGTGCTTCGACAGCGGCGCCTGTTTCGCGGCGCTGGTCGGCACGCGCGACAATGGACGCTGGCGCATCGCGCCCGTCGACGCGACGGCGCGCGTCACCCGGCATTATCGCGACGGCACCATGATCCTGGTGACGCGGTTCGAAACCGACGACGGCGTGGTCGAGCTGATCGACTGCATGCCGCAGCACGATCTCACCTCGTCGGTGCTGCGGCTGGTGGTCGGCATCAGCGGCCGCGTGCGTATGGCGATGGATCTCACGCTGCGCTTTGACTATGGCAGCTCGATTCCATGGGTGACGCGGCTTGACGACGGCGCGCTGCGCGCCATCGCGGGGCCCGACATGACGGTGCTGCGCACGCCGGTCGCGCTGCGACCCGAGGGCATGGCGCATGTCGCCGATTTCGAGGTCGAGGCGGGGCAGCGCGTGCCCTTCGCGCTCACCTGGTTGCCGTCCTGGAACGGCGCGCCGCCGGTGCTCGACGTCGAGCGCGAGATCGAGGCCAGTTACGCGGCGTGGTGCGAATGGTCGTCGGCGTGCAAGATCGGCGGTCCGTGGGCGCCGATCGTGCTGCGCTCGCTGCTGACGCTCAAGACCCTCACCTACGCGCCGACCGGCGGCATGGTGGCGGCGCCGACCACGTCGCTGCCCGAATTCATCGGCGGCGAGCGCAACTGGGATTACCGCTATTGCTGGCTGCGCGATGCGACCATGACGCTGCACGCGCTGATGCGCGGCGGGCGCTACGACGAGGCGCGCGCCTGGCGCGACTGGCTGCTGCGCGCGGCGGCCGGCGCGCCGGCGCAATTGCAGATCATGTACGGCATTCGCGGCGAGCGAAGACTGCCCGAATGGGAGGCCGGCTGGCTGCCCGGCTACGAAGGCAGCGTGCCGGTGCGCATCGGCAACGCGGCGGCGCAGCAGGTGCAGCTCGACGTCTACGGCGAAGTGATCGCCACGCTGTACAATGCGCGCGTCGGCGGGCTGGCGCGCGACGATGCGAGCTGGGCGCTCGAATGCGCGCTGGTCAACCATGTCGGCGAAGTGTGGCGTGAACCCGACGAAGGCCTGTGGGAGGTGCGCGGGCCGCGCCAGCATTTCACCTTCTCGAAGGCGATGTGCTGGCTGGCGCTCGACCGCGCGGTGAAGTCGGTCGAGCGGTTCGGCCTGCCCGGTGACGTCGAGTCCTGGCGCGCGCTGCGCGACGAGATCCATCACGACGTCTGCACCCGCGGCTTTGATTCGTCGCGCGGCCACTTCACCCAGGCCTATGGCGACGGGCTGCTCGACGGGTCGTTGCTGCTGCTGCCGCAGATCGGGTTTCTGCCGATCGACGATCCGCGCATCACGGGCACGATCGACGCGATCGAGAAACGTCTCGTCGTCGACGGCTTCGTGCTGCGCTACGACACCGGCCGGACGCTGGACGGGCTGCCGCCGGGCGAAGGCGCGTTTCTCGCCTGCAGCTTCTGGCTGGTCGACGCGATGACGATGCAGGGCCGCATCGACGAAGCGACCGAGCTGTTCGAGCGGCTGATCGGGCTGGCCAACGATGTCGGCCTGCTCGCCGAGGAATACGACCCGCACGCCAAGCGCCAGCTGGGCAATTTCCCGCAGGCCTTCAGCCACGTCGCGCTGGTCAACAGCGCCTACAATTTGCTGCGCGGCGGACGCCCGCTGCACGAACAGGCGGCCGGCACCAGCACGAGATAACGTCGCATCGCACCCGCAATACGTCGTCCCTGCGGAAGCAGGGACCCAGGAGGCTCCGCATTGGAACTGCCGCAATTCCAAGCGCTGCCACCTGGATCCCTGCGTACGCAGGGATGACGAGTGGGGCGAGAAGGAGGTCCAGCGAAACGAGCGTGCGCCGGGCGGCCCGCGCCCATGCCGAAGATTGCGTGCGCAACCGGCGTCGCCGGGCTGTCGGGTGCGGCGCTGTTCCGGTTGTGCGCGAGCTCTTGTAGCGTCGCCACCGCGACGAGGTCGCGCCAATAGCAAGGGAGACGGGATGTCTGATCAGGAACGCGGCTTCGGCCGGATGACGCTGGGAGCCGGCTTGGCTGCACTCTGCTTGACGTCGGTGCCGGCGCTTGCCGCGCCCGCCAGCGACGATCCCTACACCTACATGGAGGAGATCGAAGGCACCCAGGCGCTCGACTTCGCCAAGGCCGAGAATGCGCGCTCGCTGCCGCGCCTGCAGAACGATCCGCGCTATGCCGGCTTCTACGAAGACGCGCAAAAGATCGTCACCGCCAAAGACCGTATCCCCGACGTTCATTTCGTGCATGGCGGCATGCTGCGCGACCATTGGCAGGACGCGACGCATGTGCGCGGCGTCTGGCGCACCGCGAGCGTGGCTTCGTATCGCAGCGGCAACCCCGACTGGAAGACGCTGATCGACGTCGACGCGCTGGCCAAGAGCGAGAACGCCAACTTTGTGTGGAAGGGCGCCGACTGTCTGCAGCCGGCCGATCGCTTCTGCCTGGTCGCGCTGTCGAACGGCGGCAAGGACGCGATCGAGCTGCGCGAGTTCGACACCGTAACCGGGCAGTTCGTCGCCGGCGGCTTCAAGCTGCCCGAAGGCAAGCACCGCTATAAATGGATCGATGCCGACACGCTGATCGTGGCGACCGCCTGGGTCCCGAGCGAAGTCACCGTGTCGGGCTATCCCTATGTCGCCAAGCTGCTGAAACGCGGCCAGGCGCTGGCCGACGCGAAGGAAGTCTATCGCGGCACCGCCGCCGACGGCGGCTACGGCGTGTCGCCGATCGTGCTGCGCGAGCCCGACGGCAAGGTCCAGGCGGTGCTGGTGCATCGCCCGCTCGATACGTTCAACAGCGAATATTACCTGGTCACGCCGGCCGGGCCGAAGAAGCTCGATCTGCCGTCGCGCGCGACGGTGCGCGACTATGTCGGCGGACGCGTGGTGGTGACGCTGGAGCAGGACTGGGCCGGCTTCAAGGAAGGCGATCTGGTCGATTTCGACCTCGCCGCGCTCAAGGCCAATCCCGAAAAGCTGAAAGCGTCGCTGGTGCTGCGCCCGACCCAGACGCAGGCGGTGCAGCAGGTCGGCTCGACCAAAAATCTGCTCGTCGTCAATCTGTTCGACAACGTCAAAGGCCAGCTGCTGAGCTTCAAGCGCGACGCCAAAGGCTGGCATTCGACTCGCCTCGACGTGCCCAAGGATTCGACGCTGCGCATCGAGTCGACCGAGGACGAGGGCGACAAGGTGATCGTGACCGCCACCTCGTTCCTGCAGCCGTCGAGCCAGTTTCTTGCCGACGCCGCGACCAACAAGGTTGAAAAACTCCAGGCGTTGCCGCCGCGTTTCGACGCGTCGAACCAGCTGGTCGAACAATTCTGGGCGGTGTCGAAGGACGGAACCAAAATTCCGTATTTCGTCGTGCGGCCGAAGAACCTGAAGTTCGACGGCACCGCGCCGACCCTGCTCAACGCCTATGGCGGGTTCCAGGTCAGCCAGTCGCCGCGCTATGCCGACGCGACGGGCAAGCTGTGGCTCGAGAAGGGCGGCGTCTATGTCGTCGCCAATATTCGCGGCGGCGGCGAGTTCGGGCCGCGCTGGCACAATGCCGGCCTCAAGCTCGATCGCATGCGCGTCTACGACGATTTCTTCGCCGTGTCGCAGGATTTGATCGCGCGCAAGATCACCAGCCCGCGCAAGCTGGGCATCGTCGGCGGATCGAATGGCGGGCTGTTGATGGGCGTGGCGCTGACGCAGCACCCCGAACTCTACAGCGCCATCATCATCCAGGTGCCGCTGTTCGACATGATCGGCTACACGCATATCGGGGCCGGCGCGTCGTGGATCGGCGAGTATGGCGATCCGGCCGTGGCGGCCGAACGCAACGTGATCCTGACCTATTCGCCGTACCAGAATCTCAAACCCGGCAAGCTCTATCCGACCGTCTTCATCGAAACCTCAACCAAGGACGATCGCGTGCATCCCGCGCATGCACGCAAGGCCGCGGCGCGGCTGAAGGAGATGGGCTACGATTATATCTATTACGAGAATATCGACGGCGGTCACGCCGCAGCCGCCAACCTCAACGAACGCGCGACGCGGCTGGCGCTGGAATTCACCTACCTGACGCAGCGTCTGATGGATTGATCTTCGCGGTTGTCGCGGAACGGAAACGGGGGCCATGTGCCCCCGTTTTTGTTTGTGTGGTGACCCGTCCTGCTTCGGCGCGAAACGCAGAGAAGTATTTTTCGCCACAGAGAACACAGAGAACGCCGAGTGTGGCCAAAATCCGTTGGTGCAACGCCTGCCGAGCGCGCTACTTGCCGAAAGCCACCGTCGCCTTGTACTGCGGTGCGACGCGCGCTTTGGCGCGTTGTTCGTAGGCGTAGCCGTAGCTCAGCATGTTCGCGTCGTCCCACTTCTTGCCGACGAAGGACAGACCGACCGGCAGCTCGTGCACGGTGCCCATCGGCACGGTCAGGTGCGGATAGCCGAGCACGGCGGGCCAGGCGCTGGCGAATTCGGCGGCATGATCGCCGTCGACCAGATCGGTGACCCAGGCCGGAACCGCGGTCGGCGCCACGATCGCGTCGAGCCGGTGCTGCGCGAACAGACGGTCGAGCCCGTCCTTGCCCGCGAGCTTTGCGATCGTCGCGCGCGCTTTCTTGTAATCGGCCGATTGCAGCCCGCCGGTCTTGTCGGCGCGTTCGAACAGCTCCTGCTCGAAATAGGGCATCTCGCTCGCCGCATTGGCGCGGTTGAACGCGATCACGTCGCTGAGCGTGCGCGTACGCACGGTGGCCGGCGTGGCGGCGAGATAGGCGTTGAGTTCAACCTTGAGCTCGGTCAGCAGCACGACCAGTTCGGCATCGCCGACTTTGCTCGCGCCCTTGGGGGGATCGATTTCGACCAGCACCGCGCCGGCTTCGCGCAGCTGCGCCAGCGCGCGCTCGAACACGGCGCGCAGGCCGGGCAGCAGATCGTCCTGCTTGAGCACGCCGATCCGCTTGCCCTGCAGCGAGTCGGGGCGAAGCGCGGCGCTGTAATCCTGGCGGTGGCGGTCGGCGTCCCTGGTGGCGGGATCGCGTGCGTCGCTGCCCGCCATCGCGGTCAGCAGCAGCGCCGCGTCGGCGACGCTGCGCGTCATCGGACCGGCCGTGTCCTGGCTGCTCGCGATCGGCACGATCAAGCTGCGCGGCACCAGACCGACCGTCGGTTTCAACCCGACCAGGCCCGCGAGCGCGGCGGGGCACGTCACCGAGCCGTCGGTTTCGGTGCCGAGCGAGGCGGCGGCGAGGCTTGCCGCGGTGGCGCTGCCGCTGCCCGAGCTCGAGCCGCATGCATTGCGGTCGAGCGCGTACGGATTGCGCGTCAGGCCGCCCACCGCACTCCAGCCGCTGGTCGAATGGGTCGAGCGGATATTGGCCCATTCCGACAGGTTGGTTTTGCCGAGCACGATGGCACCGGCTTCGCGCAGCCGCGCCACGACGGGCGCGTCGCGGCCGGTAAGATTGTCCTTGAGCGCCAGCGAGCCCGCCGTGGTCGGCAGCCGGTCTTTGCTTTCGATATTGTCTTTGATCAGCAGCGGAATGCCGTGCAGCGGCCCGCGCAGCTTGCCCGCCTTGCGTTCCTGGTCCAGCGCGCGCGCATCGGCGGCGGCGTCCTGGTTGATCGCGAGCACGCTGTTGAGCGCCGCACCGTTACGATCGATCGCGTCGATGCGCGCGAGATAGGCGGCGACGAGCTGTTCCGACGTCACCGTGCCGTTGCGAAGCGCGTCCTGCAGCTCGGCGATCGAACGCTCTTCGACGGCGAAGCCCGCCCTGGTGCGTTCCGGCGCGGCTTGTTGGGTGGCGCAGGCGGCGAGGGCGAGCACCGGAAGCAAGGCGCGGGCGAGAAGCGGGAAGCGGAGGCTGTTCATGGGCGGCGACCCTACAAGGAAAATAAAACTCGCCAAAGATCGGTCGCGCGCCCGCGCGGCGCGCCGAATTGCGCGTCCCGGCGTTCACGCTGCATGGACCGGACAACCCGAAACTGGAGAAGCTCGATGAACAGGCTCGCCCTCGCAGCCTTGGTGCTGTTCGCCTCGCTCGACGCCGCCGCAGCCACCAAGACCTATCAGGTCACCGGTCCGGTGCTGGCGATCGACGACCAGTCGATCACCGTGCAGAAGGGCAACGAGAAATGGGAATTGGCGCGCGACGGGTCGACCAAGATCGCGGGCGACGCGAAGGTCGGCGCCAAAGTCACCGTCGAATATCGCATGGTCGCGACCAGCATCGAGACCAAGGGCGCGCCAGCCGCGGACAAGGCACCTGCGAAGAAGAAGTAGGCACGCCGCCGCGCCCGGCGCGCGTTACGATCGGCGCCGGATGACGGATCGAGTCGAATCGCGCGCGCTGCCCTCGAAACAGGCTGGCTTTCTCAAGAGCCTGGGACCCGGGCTCGTCACCGGCGCGGCTGACGACGATCCCAGTGGCATCGCCACCTACAGCCAGGTCGGCGCGCAGTTCGGCTACGGCCTCGCCTGGACCATGCTGTTCAGCTACCCGCTGATGGCAGTGATCCAGGCGGTCAGCGCACGAATCGGCTGCGTCACCGGTCACGGCATCGCGCACAATCTTCGCCGCCACTATTCGCCATGGCTGCTGCGCGCGGTGGTTCTGCTGCTGCTCGTCGCCAACGTGATCAATCTCGGTGCCGATCTGGGCGCCATGGGCGCCGCGGTCGGCCTGCTGATCGGCGGCCCCGAGCTTCTCTACACGGTGCTGTTCGGCGTTCTGTGCATCGTGCTCGAGGTCTTTCTCAGCTATGCGCGGTATGCCGCGGTGCTGAAATGGGCGACGCTGTCGCTGTTCGCCTATGTCGGCGTCGTCTTCGCCGCGCAGGTGCCCTGGGGAACGGCGCTGGTCAGCACGATCGTGCCGCACCTCGTCTTCGACGCGCCGCACGCGACCGCGATGGTTGCCATCCTGGGCACGACGATCAGCCCGTATCTGTTTTTCTGGCAAGCGGCGCAGGAGGTCGAAGAGCTGCACCGCCGCCACGTCAAACAACTGTCCAACACGCCGCGCAAGGCCGGCGCCGAGCTGATGCGGATTCGCACCGACACGTTCGTCGGCATGGGCATTTCGAATCTCGTGGCGCTGTTCATGATCTTCGCCACCGCGGCGACGCTCCACGCCAGCGGCGTGACCGACATCCAGACGTCGTCGCAAGCCGCAGAAGCGTTGCGGCCGATCGCCGGCAACTTCACGTTCGCGCTGTTCGCGCTCGGCATCGTAGCGACGGGCATGCTCGCAGTACCGGTGCTTGCCGGCTCGGCGGCCTACGCAATCAGCGAAATGTTCCGCTGGCCCGAAGGGCTCGACCGGCAGCCGCGCGAGGCAAAAGCCTTTTACGCGACCATCGCGGGCGCGACCTTGGCCGGGGTGGCGCTGAATTTTACCTCGCTCGACCCGGTCAAAGCCTTGTATTGGAGCGCCGTGGTCAACGGCGTGCTCGCGGCGCCCCTGATGGCGGTGATGATGGTGATCGCGATGAACCGGCGCGTCATGGGACACCTGACCTTGCCGCGTCCGATGCTGGTGATCGGCTGGCTGGCGACCTCGGTGATGGCCATCGCCACGGCGACTTTCTTTTGGCTCTGACGTCGCAGCGGTCGCCGCCTGAATTGCAGCTCGTCGCGATCGACGCGGCGCTGCTGGCGGCGTACGGCGCGATCGACCGCGCGCTCGGTCCGGCTGTGGCGCTGGCGCTGCAGCTCAATACCAACGACCCGGCCTTGGCCGATGCGGCGCAACTCGAAGCCTCGCTGCTCGACCTCGCGCTGCGCGCGCGCGACGCGATGCCGAAGGGCGGCCTGCTGAAGATCGTGACCGGCGACCGGCAGCTTCACGAGGACCCCGATCTCGCCGACGGCGCCTATGCCGAAATCACCCTGATCGCGCAAGGCACCGACCGGCCGGCGGACCTGCCGGGCGACGATCTGGTGCGCCGCGCCGGCGGCACGTTGCGGATCGAAAAGAATTCAGCCGGCGGTCTGGTGCTGCGCATTTTGCTGGCCGGCGCGGGCGAAGAACCGGATCCGATCGGCGACGGCGCGGCTGCGCGCAGGCTGCGCATTCTGCTGGTCGAGAACGATCCCGACCGGTTCCTCGAAATGTCGCTGCGCGAGCTCGGCCACGAAATCGTCGCGGCGAGCGATGCGGCGACGGCGCTGGCGCGTCTCGACGGAAGTTTCGATCTGCTGGTGGCCGCGTGCGCGATGCTGACGACGGCCGGTCCGGCACGCCGGCAGGAACCCGAGCTGCGCATGCTGTTCGTCACCGACGACGACGAACCCGGCCTCGAGGCGATCGAACACAGCGCCGTGCTGCGCCTGCCGTTTCGCAAAGCCGAACTGGTGCAGGCACTCGCCGCGCTGGATACGCGCTAGCAGGCTGTTGAAAAACGCAGCACGGCTCTGCGGGGATTTTCTTGAGCAGAGATCGAAGGTTTTTATCACAGAGAACGCAGAGGACGCGGAGAACACAGAGGGACTGCACGACCGATCATTCCAACCACACTCGGTTTTGATCGACGCGCGCAAAGCGCGCGTCAGAAGATTAGAAGATTAATTGAAGACGATGCGTGTCGCGCCGCACCGCGCGACACCTCTGTGTTCTCTGCGTTCTCTGTGGTGAAGTCTTATGAACGCCCTGCCTGCGCGGCTGCGGCAGGATTTTCAACAGCCTGCTTGACGAAAAGCAGCGCTCGCCGGGATCGGCGTGACGCGCGCGTTGGCGCGTTCTTCGGTTTCTGCGGCCAGCCTGGTGATGGCATCCAGGACCGTCGCGCGCGCCGTGTGATGCACCATATGGCCGGCGCCTGGGATGCGGGTGAGGCTGCTGCCCGCGATCGCTGCATGCAGCCGGTCGGCATGAACCGCCGGATCGACTATCCGGTCGCCGTTGCCGGTGACGATCGCAACCGGCATCGACAGCTCGCCGTAGCGGCGCTGCATCGCCCGCGCGCTCGAGATCAGGTTGGCGGTGTCGCCCGCGATGGCGCGAAGCTGCGACGGGCGGGCGGCAATCGGCTTGGGAAATTCCTCGTTGAAGCGCGCCGACACCGAAGCCGGACGAAACAGCTCGCGATAGGCGGGCCCGGCCAAGGCGCGCATCAAGGGCGGCAGCAACGTATAGCGAAGCACGTCGTTGACGCCCGGAATCGTGCTCGGCAACAGCGCCGCGACGTCCAATCTCGGTTCGGCGAAATAGAAGCCCGAGATCAGCACCAAACCCGCGACGCGATCGGGCGCGTCCAGCGCCATCGCGAGCGCGACCAGCGTGCCCCAGGAATGGCCGACGAGAATCGGGCGCTCGATCTTCATCTGGTCCAGCGCGGCCTGGATCAACGCCCCCTGGGCAGCGGCATGCCAGCGGCGCAGGCGCGTCCGCTCGCTGAAGCCGAAGCCGGGCCGGTCGAATGCGATCACGCGGTGCGTGCGCGCCAGATCGTCGAGCAGGCCGCTGATCCGGAAATCCTCGCTGGTCGCGCCGTTGCCGTGCAGGAAGACGATCGGCGGACCTTCGCCCTGTTCGGTCACGTGCATGTGGATGCCGCCGACCGCGATTCGACGGCCCCGTGACGGAAAATCGCGCTCGGCACGGCGCGCTCGACGCGCCTCCAGCAAGGCGCGTGCGGCGAGAACACCAGCAGCGGCGAGCGCGAAGCCGGTCAGGTACAAAGATTTGCGACGAAGGCTCATGGCAAGGCGAACTGCAGGCCGGGTTCGCCGTTCCGGCCCCACGGAGTCGCGGCCCGCGCCGCAGGGCGCTCACATCAGATCAGGCGGCCCGGATTCTTCAGGTAGGTCTGCTTCATCGCGTCGAGCGAACGATAGGTCAGCGCCGCGATGGTGCCGGTCGGGTTGTAGCCCGCATTCTGCGGAAAGGCGCAGGCGCCGTGCACGAAGACGTTGGGCACGTCCCAGCTCTGCAGATAGGTGTTCACCGCCGAGCTCGCGCGTTCGGCGCCCATGATCGCGCCGCCGGTGATGTGCGTCGTCTGGTACGGGACGATGCTGAACGGGTTGGGCGGAAGCGACACTTTCACCTGGCTCGGATTCATCGCCTTGGCGATCTCGGTCACTTTGGCGGTGAGGAATTGCCGCATCTTCAGATCGTTCTGCGGGAAGTCGAAGGTCAGCCGCGCCAGCGGCATGCCGTAGGCGTCGCGATAGGTCGGATCGAGATCGAGATAATTCTGCCGCCGCGCCGTGCTGCCGCCATGCGCCTGGATGGCGAAGGAGCGGTCATACCAGTCGCGCAGCGCGCGCTTCCAGCCGGATCCCCAGGTCGGCGTTCCGTCGGGCAGAGTCGTCTGCTGGATCGGACGCGCGCCGGTGGTGGTGGCGAGGATGTAGCCGCCGCCGATGAAACCCGCCGGGCCGTGATCGAAATTGTCGCCGTTGAACTCGTCGATCGTCATGCCCATCGCGCCGGCGCCGGCATAGGCGTTCATGCGCTTGTCGGCGAAGAACGGATAGACATAGGCCATCGTCTGGTAGGCGAAATTCCGCCCGACATTGCCCTGGCCGCTTTTCGGGTCGTAGGGCGCGCCGATTCCCGACACCAGCATCAGCCGCACATTGTGCAGCTGGAACGCGCACAGCAGCACCAGGTCGGCGGGCTGGAAACATTCGCGCCCGGCGACGTCGATATAGGTGACGCCGCTTGCCATCTTCTTGTCGTCGGTGAGCTCGACCTTGGTGACGTGGCTGTCGCAGCGCAATTCGAAATCCGGATTCTTGAACGCGATCGGCAGCACCGTGTTGAACGGCGACGCCTTGGACCAGTTGTAGCAACCGTAGCGCTCGCAGAAGCCGCAATAGGTGCACGGCCCCATCTGTACGCCGTCGGGATTGGTGTACGAATCCTGGCTCATGTTCGATGCCGGCTGCGGGAACGGCTTGTAGCCCATCCGTGCCGCCGTGTCGGTGAACAGCCGTTCGGCATAGCCCTGTTTCAGCGGCGGCGTCGGATATTCGCGGGTCCGCGCGCCTTCGAACGGATTGCCGCCCTGCTGCACCTGGCCTTTGATGTTGCCGGCCTTGCCCGACGTGCCGCAGACATATTCGAACTTGTCGTAATGCGGTTCGAGATCGTCGTAGCTGACGCCCCAATCCTGGATCGTCAGGTCGGGATCGATGAAGTTCTTGCCGTAGCGCTGCTCATTATGGCTGCGCATGGTGAAGTCGGTCGGCAGGAATCGCCAATGCTGGCCGTTCCAATGCAGCCCCGCGCCGCCCAGCCCTTCGCCCGGAAGAAAAGCGCCGAGCCGGCGCATCGGCAGCGCCGTCTGGTCGAGCTTGTTGCGGAAGGTGATGGTTTCGCGCGCCAGATTCTGGAACATCTCGCCGCGCGAATTCCAGCGCAGCTCATCGAGCGCATTGGGCGCGACGAAGTCGGGAACGGTGTCGCGATACGGTCCGCGTTCGAACCCGACGATGCGCAGCCCGGTGTCGGACAGTTCGCGCGCGGCGATAGCGCCGGTCCAACCCATTCCGACGATCACCACGTCGACCTTCGGCATCATTCGCGGCATTGCGGAATTTTCCTTCTCAGGCGCCGATGGCGATCGGTTCGATCTGGTACAGCTCACCGTTGAGATCGACGGCGGCGGTGAGCACGGGATTGGCGCCGGGGAAATTGATCATCCGCCACGCCGCCATGTCGCGATTGCCGCCATAGAGCGGGTCGGCGAGATAGCCTTCGACCACGTTCTGCCACAGCAGCTGGAAGAAGACGTTCGACGGGATGCCGCCGAGATCGACCTTGCCGCCTTCGAGCAACGTCAGAACGTGATCCTGGTCGGCCGGTGCGAGTTCGTTGAAGCGTTTGCCGTTGGCCCCGAGACAGTAGCGATCGAGCGCGAGCAGGCCGGTGCGATAGACCTGCGCCGGCACCAGCCCGAGTTGCCAGCCTTGCGTCGGCGTGCCTTCGAGCCACGGGCCTTGCATGTACCAGCGCGACGCCGCGCCGAACTGTCCGCCGAGTTCGCGGTCGATGAAAACGACGACGCCGGACTCGACGCCGCCCGGTCCGGTCGCATCGGCGGGGATCAACCGGTCGACCATCGCGGTGATGGTTTCGACTTCGGCATTCGACAGGAAGCGATAGCCCTGCACGCCGGGCGCCGGCACTTGTCCCGGCTTGGGCGCTTGTCCTTGCGGCACCGCTGGCGCGGGCGCGGGTGACGGTTGCGGCGCCGGGCTTTGCGCGAGCGCGGCGTCGGCGACGAGCGCGGTCGCGGCGGCACCGGCAACGAGAAACTGACGGCGCTGCAGATTGATGTCGGGCTCGCTCACTTGCCGCCTCCTTTGATGCTTTGCAGATAGGCGACGACGTCGCGGCGATCGTCGTCCTTGGGAATGCCGGGGAAGGTCATGAAGGTGCCCGGCGCCCAGCTGCGCGGATTCTTCAAGAACCCGTCGAGATTGCCGGCATCCCAGATGCCCTGATGTTTTTTGAGCGCGGCCGAATAGTTGAATCCCGGCACGCTCGCGATCGGCCGTCCGACGACGCCGGCCAGATTGGGACCGACGCGCGTCGAACCACCTGGATTCAGCGTGTGACAGGCGGCGCAGGCCCGGCTGGCCAACGCCTGCCCGTTCTTCAGGTCGGCGCCACCCGACGCGACCGAGGCGGCCACCGGAGTCGTCGTCGCAGCCCCAGCTTCATGTCCCGAGCCCGCGGTCGGACCGGTGGCGCCTTCACCCGGATTTGCTTTCGGATCCGAGGTCGCGCCGCCCCCGGTTGCAGGCTGCGCCGAGGCGCTCGGTCCCGAGGGCGCCGCGTTGCCGCCAGCGCTCGAAGCGGGCGCGCCTTCATCGGTGCGGAAATAGTCGGCGATGGCGCGGCGCCAGTCGGGGTCGCCCAGCAGCGCTTCGATGTCTTTCTCGCGAACCTGCGGCGCGTTTTCGATCTTGCTCGACGGCGCGCGCAGCCGCGGACGATCCCAGCGGCCCGAAAATGCAAGCAGGCTGTACGGAACCAGCACGTGGCGCCGGTCCCAGCCGAGAAAGCCGCCCCACTCGAGAATGACGTAGCTGACGCGGCCGGTGCCGCGATCGAAGATCACGTTCGACACTTTGCCGACGGTGCGGCCGAGATCTTCCTGGCTCACCACCGGCGTGCCGATGAGATCGCGTGCCGACAGGAACAGCGGCGCTGAATCAGCTTGCGACGCGGCCGGCTGTTGCGGTTGCGCTTGTTGCTGTTGCGCTTGTTTCGGCGGCGCTTGCGGCGGTTGCTGTTGCGCCTGCTGCTCCGAAGCTGGCGGTTGCGCCGCTTGCTGTTGCGGTTGGGCGGGCTGGCCGGCGCGTGGATCCGGCGAGGCGCGCTGCGTTTGGCTGGTGGGGTCGGACGGTTTGCCGGCGCGGCCCGGCGCATCGCCGGTCGCCATCGGCGTCGACAATTGCAGCGGCGGCAATTTCGGCAGTTGCAGGATCTGCAGCGCTTCGCCCATCGCCTGGTCGCAACCGGCCGCGTCTTTCGCCTTGGCTTTGTCGATCGCGGTCGCGACCAGCGGCTGCAGCCGCGCCTGCACGTCCGGCGCCGCCTTGGCCATCGCGAGCTGCACGCGTGTCAGGTCTTCGGCGCACTCCGCGCGCGCAACACCCGCGGCAAAGCAGGACGCGAACAAGACCAGGGCCGCTGCTTTGTGCTGCATCATCCGCCATGCCGGACTCCTCGGGCACGAGGCCGGGGATCACCAGCGTAAAAGCGCGAATGTAGAGTTGGTTCGCGCCTGCCGGGCGGAGGTCAGGCGTCGGGCCAGGCGCGCCGTTGCGTATGCATCCCGGCAACGAAGCCCGACGCGGTGTCGTCGTCGTCGATCGCAGTCAGCTGGCCCAGCGGCACGCCGTCGAGACCAGGTGCGGCCAACAACACCGCGACCGTCGCCCAGCGCAAACCCGCCTCGGTCTCACCGCACGCATAGGCGCGCAGCATGGTTTCGAGGGCGCAGATCTCGGCATCCACACCGAGCGAGCGGCGCAGCAGGCGTGCGGCCTGCAGGTCTTGCGGTTCAGCGTGAATCATCGCCCACCTCACCTGTCCGGACGCGGGATTCGCGTCCATGAGGTGCAACCGGACAGGCGCGCGTTGGTTGCCGGATTTCACATTTTCTGACCGCAATGAGGGCGGACCAGCGACCTGCAAACCACCTTGGTGGTGAATTTCGTCGCTGCGACTCAGCTCTTGGGCGGTATCAGCGCGTCGTCGATTTCGCGCGCGCGCACCGCCGCCGGCCGTGACGAAATCCGGGCGTAATACTCTTCAAAGCCCGGTCGCTTTTCGAGCGTGCCGAACATCATGCCCCAGCCGATCTGCGAGCCGAGATAGACGTCGGCGGCGCTGAATTTTGCGCCCAGCAGATAGGGACCGCTGGCGACCGCGATCTCGAGCGCGCCGAGCACGTCGTCGAGACAACCGTAGCCCGCCATGCGTTGGCGTTCGCCCTGCACGTCAAAGCCGAGCGCCTTGTTGGTGGTCGAGGCCTCGACCGGTCCGGCACCAAAGAACATCCAACGGTAATAGGCGCCGCGCGCGCGATCGGTCGGCGCGGGCGCGAGGCCGGCTTCGGGAAAGACGTCGGCGAGATAGGCGCAGATCGCAGCACCTTCGGTCACCACCGTGTCGCCGTGCCGGATCGCGGGCACCTTGCCCATCGGGTTGATGGCACGATAGGCGGGCGCCTTCATCGTGGTGGCGAAATCCAGCAGTTCGGTGCGATAGGGCTGCCCGATCTCTTCCAGCATCCAGCGCACGATCCGGCCGCGGGACATGGGGTTGGTGTAGAAGATCAGGTCCTTGGACATTGCGAGGCTCCTTCGGAAAGCCGCGAGGGTGCGGCTGTCGGG
>JAQGIE010000241.1 GCA_028291365.1 Rhodospirillales bacterium | reverse complement strand
GGCGGGAAGATGCGGATCATGCCGAAATCGAGCAGATCGACGTCACCGTTTTTCCGCGCCTGGTAATTGCCCAGATGCGGATCGCCGTGAATCACCCCGTAGCGATAAAATGGCACGTACCAGGCGCGGAACAGATTGCGCGCCACCGTATCGCGCAGCGCCGGATTGGCGGCGACGAAGTCGAGAATCTTTTCGCTGTCGAGCCAGGTCATGGTCAGCAGCCGCCGGGTCGACAGTTCGGCGATCGGTTCGGGCACCCGGATCGCCGTCTCGTCCGCCAGAATCGCCGCGTAGAGCCGCATATTGTTGGCTTCGCGCTCGTAATCGAGTTCTTCGCGCAGCCGTTCGGCCAGTTCGGCATGAATGCCGCCGGTCGACACCGCTTTGTCGTAGCGCTCGAAAATGCCGAGCACGATCTTCAGCTGCGCCAGATCGCTTTCGACCGCGCTCGCCATATCCGGATATTGCAGCTTGCAGGCGAGCATGCGCCCGTCGAGCGAGGTGGCGCGATGCACCTGGCCCAGCGACGCGGCCGCGGCGGCGGCCTGTTCGAATGACGCGAAACGCTGGCGCCAGTTGGGGCCGAGCTCGCTCGCCATGCGCCGCTTGACGAACAGCCAGCCCATCGGCGGCGCGTTGGCCTGAAGCTGCGACAGCTCGGCGACATACTCGTCCGGAATCGCTTCGGGGACGGTGGAGAGGAACTGCGCCACCTTCATCAGCGGGCCCTTGAGATTGCCCAAGGCCTGGCGCAGCGCGCGCGCGTGTTCTTCCTGGTCGAACTCGATGCCGAGGAATCGCTTGCCGGCCAGCCGCGCGCCGAGCCCGGCCATCGCGGTCGAAGTCCGCACCGTGCGGGAAAGCCGGCCGGCGAAGGATGCGCTTTCGTCATTGTCGCTCATGACGAGGACCTAGCACGGCGTGGGGCGCGAACCAGGGGAGTTCTTGACGCAATGGCCCGAGGCCGTAAAAGAACGAACGGCCGAGCTTTCCATAAAAATAAGGACCGAGAATGCGCGCCCTGTTCAAAAAGGTGGCTCGTTCGATCGCCGGCCGGGAGATCGATCAGCTCCGCCGCACCGCCGACGATGCCGCCGCGAGCCGCGAAATCATCGCGCGGTTGGATCGCGAACTGGGGACGCTGCTGCGCGGGACCAACAGCGCCGCCGCGCCCGAGGTCCCATCGAACCCGCTGCTCGACGACCGCTTCTCGCAGCTCAACCACGAACTCGTGATGCTTCGCCGCGAGATGCAGATCCTGGCGCGCACGCTGACGCTGCCGGCGCCCGAACTGTGGGATCAGGGCACACGCGTGAAACCGGCCAGCGCGCCGCCGATGGGCGTGCTGCCCAACTCGACGCTGTGCCGGCAGAGCGAGATGGAAACCGACTGGTACGCCTTCTGGGCGTACCGCATGGCTCACACGCCGCGCTATCACCGCAAATTGTGGGAATTCGTGTTCATCGCGCAGGTGCTGTACGAGCGCGGCCAGCTCGCGCCCGGCAAGCACGGTCTCGGCTTCGGGGTCGGCAAGGAACCGCTGGCGGCGTTGTTCGCCTCGTACGGTGCGGCGGTGACCGGCACCGACATGCCGTATGAGGGCGCGGTCGAGGCAGGCTGGGCGACGCACAACCAGCATGCCGCGGGCAAGGCGCAGATGCGCTATCCGACCGTGTGCTCCGAAGAATTGTTCGAGACCAACGTCGCGTTCGAGACGTTCGACATGACGCAGACGCCGGGTCCCTACCGCGACCTGGATTTCTGCTGGTCGTCCTGCGCGCTCGAACATCTGGGTTCGATCGACGCGGGGCTTACGTTCATCGAACGCTCGATCGACTGTCTGAAGCCGGGCGGCGTCGCGGTGCACACGACCGAGTTCAACCTGACCTCGAACGACGAGACGATCGAAAGCGGCGGCACGGTGCTGTTCCGCAAGCGCGATTTCGAAGCGGTCGTGGCGCGGCTGGAAGCGGCAGGCCATCACGTCGCCCCGCTCGACCTGCGTCCGGGCGCGCAGCCGGTCGAGCGCTATGTCGACATGGCCCCGTACCGCGACGAGCCGCATCTGCGGCTGGCGCTGCTCGGCTACGCGACCACCTCAATGGGTCTGATCGTCACCCGGAAACGCTAGCTGATCGTTGAAACTTCAGCGCGACTCTGCGGAAATTTTCTTCGTCAGAGATCGAAGAGTTTACCGCCGAGAACACAGAGAACGCAGAGGGACTGCGACGACCGATCATTCCGGCCCGGTCCGGTTTTAATCGACGCGCGCAAAGCGCGCGTCAGGAGATCAATCGAAGACGACGCCTATCGCGCCACACGACCGGATACCTCTGTGTTCTCTGCGTTCTCTGCGGTGAAATCTTTGCGGCCGCCGCGTCAGGCGGCCTTCACCCCGGCGAGGAATTGATCGACTTCGCCGGAGAGCTGATCGGATTGCCGTGCGAGATCACCGGCGGCGCCAAGGACCTGCGCCGCGGCGGCGCCGGTCGAGGTCGCCGCTTCCTTCACGCCCACGATGTTGCTCGTCACTTCACGCGTACCTGCCGCGGCCTGCTGCACGTTCCGCGCGATTTCCTGCGTCGCCGCTCCCTGCTGCTGGACGGCGGCGGCGATGGCGGCAGAGATCTGGCTGACTTCCGCAATGGTGGTGCCGATACCCTGGATCGCCGCGACCGCGCGCCCGGTCGACTCCTGGATCTGCGCGATCTGTCCGGCAATATCCTCGGTCGCGCGCCCGGTCTGCGTCGCCAGCGCCTTCACCTCGGACGCCACGACCGCGAATCCCTTGCCCGCATCGCCCGCGCGCGCCGCTTCGATGGTCGCGTTCAGCGCCAGCAGATTGGTCTGCGCGGCGATGTCCTGGATCAGCTTCACCACGGCGCCGATCTTTTGCGCACCGATCGCCAGCCCCTGCACGACTTCGTCGGTCCGCTCTGCATCTTCGACCGCCTTGCCGGCGATGCGCGTCGACTGCTCGACCTGACGCCCGATCTCGGCGATCGACGACGAGAGTTCTTCGGCGGCGGCCGCAACCGTCTGCACGTTGGTCGAAGCCTGCTCGGCCGCCGACGCGACGGCCAGCGACTGCTGGTTAGTCTCTTCCGCGGTCGAGCTCATCGATTGCGCGGTCGCTTCCATTTCGGTCGCCGACGACGACAAGGACGCCGACATTTGCCCGACTTTGGTTTCAAAGCTGCGCGTCAACAGTTCGAGCGTCGCGGCCCGTTTGGCTTTGACCTCCTGCTCGGCGGCCTGCTCGGCGGCGAGCCGGTCGGCTTCGATCATGCTGGTCTTGAACACCTGGACGGCCTCGGCCATGCCGCCGATCTCGTCGCCGCGACCGAGCCCGACGATCTCGGTCTGCATGTCGCGACCGGCGAGACGCCGCATCGCTTCGGTCATCGCGCCGATCGGGCGCGACACGCTGACGATGAGCGCAAAACCACAAAAGGCGCAGATGGCCCCAGCAACGACCAAAGCGCCGAGAACGAGCAGCCGCGCCGATTGATAGATCGCGGCGCCGCGATCGGCGGCTTTGCGGCCCTCCGCCGCGTTGAATTCGATATCCTTCTGCAACGGGTCGCGCACAGCCATGAACAGGTCGCGCGACTCGTTGAGGAAGAAGTCGATCGCCTCCTCGCGCTGGCCGGCCTGCACCATCGCCTTCACTTTGCGTCCGCCCTCGGCATAGGCCTTCCAGCCGGCTGCGATCTGTTCGGCGAGCTTGCCTTCCTCGCCCGGCGTGACCAGCGGCTGATAGGCGCTCCAGGCGGCCTCACGCCCCGCCAAGGCGGTGTTCATTTTTTGCTCGAGGTCTTTCTTGTCGGCTTGCTTGCCCATCACGTAATTCGCCTCGGCGATACGGAACCGCTCGGTCTTGCCCGAAAGCTCTGCCAGGGCGCGCGTACCCGGCAACCAATTGTCTCGTATGTCGGCGGCTTCGGCATTGACGCCGGCGAGGCGCAGCACGGCGAACACGCCGAGTGCGATGGTAACGACCAGGACGGCGGCGAAGGCGGCGATCACCTTCGTCTTGATGGTCATGTTGTTGAGTGAGGAGAACACGGGCGCGACCCTTCGGCAGTTGACCAGCAAGCAAGCTGGCGGAGGTGCGGCTGCGCAATCGGCCGCGATGACGCCCTGTGTCGCGGAAGTCTGTAAATGAACAGTTTATGCAAATGGCTGCGCGGCCGACCTATACCTTTGCAGCGCGCGCCATGCCGAACGTATAGGCCGCGCTACCCGACATGCTCCGCGATCACCGCCAGGAACGGCTCGGCATAGCGCGCCACCTTGGTGGCGCCGACCCCCGGCAGTTGCGCGAAAGCCAGGCGGTCGCGCGGGCGCGACTTCGCCATCTCGATCAAGGTCGCGTCGTGGAAGATGACGTAGGGCGGAACGTCCTGCGTCTTGGCGAGCTCGCGGCGCAGCGCGCGCAGCGCTTCGAACAATTTCTCGCTGTCGGAGCCGATCGGCGCGCGTTCCTGCGTGCCGCGCGCCTTGCGCACCGGCTTGGTCGGATCGCGGCGCAGCGCGACGCTGGTCTCGCCCTTCAGCACCGGACGCGCCGCTTCGGTCAGTTTCAGCGCGCCATATTGTTCCGTCTCGACGCGCAGCAACCCGCCGGCAACCAGCTGGCGCACCACGCCGCGCCAGGTCTGGCGGTCGATGTCCTTGCCGACCCCGAAGGTCGGCAGCTGCTCGTGCCCCCACTTTCCGATCGCTTCGGTATCGGCGCCGACCAGCACGTCGATCACATGCGCGGCGCCGAAACGCTGCCCGGTGCGCACCACGGCCGACAGCAGCTTCTGCGCCGCTTCGGTGCCGTCCCAGCTTTCCACCGGCTCGAGGCAGCTATCGCAATTGCCGCACGGCTCCGGCATCGCTTCGCCAAAATAGGCCAGCAGCGCCTGGCGCCGGCAACGCGTCGTCTCGCAGAAGCCGACCAGCTGTTCGAGCTTCTGTTTTTCGACGCGCTTCTGTGCGTCGGGCTGGTCACCTTGTTCGATCAGCGCGCGCGACTGCACGATGTCCTGCAGCCCGTACAGCATCACCGCTTCCGACGGCAGCCCGTCACGGCCGGCGCGGCCGGTTTCCTGGTAATAGGCTTCGAGCGATTTGGGCGCATCGGCATGCACGACAAAGCGCACGTCGGGCTTGTCGATCCCCATGCCGAACGCGATCGTCGCCACCACGACGATGCCGTCCTCTTTCAGGAACCGGTCGAGCGTGCGGCTACGCAATTGCGGATCGAGGCCGGCATGGTACGGCAGCGCGGTGACGTTCTCGGCCTGGAGCTGCGCCGCCACCTGCTCGGTCTTGTTGCGCGTGGTGCAATAGACGATGCCCGAGGCGCCGCCGTGCCGGCGCACCGCGTTCAGCACCTGCAGCTTGGGCGTCGTCTTGGGCTCGACGGCATAGCGGATATTGGGCCGGTCGAAGCCGGCGACGAACTGAAGCGCCTCTTTCAGCGCCAGCCGCTCGACGATGTCCTTGCGCGTCGCGGCGTCGGCGGTCGCGGTCAGCGCCAGGAACGGTGCATCGCCGGTCTGTTCCCGCAGCGTGGCGAGCTGCAGATATTCGGGGCGAAAATCATGCCCCCATTGCGAGACGCAGTGGGCTTCGTCGACCGCGACCAGCGCGATCTTGGTCTGGGTCAGCAGACGACGAAACCAGTCCCCCAGCGCGCGCTCGGGCGCGACATAGACGAGGTCGAGCCTGCCTTCGCGCATCGCGTCTTCGACCCGTGCCGACTCCTGGAAGCTCAGCATCGAGTTCAGCGCCGCGGCGCGCACGCCGAGCTGCTGCAACGCCATCACCTGGTTCTGCATCAGCGCGATCAGCGGCGAGATCACCAGCACGGTGCCCGGCCGCACCAACGCCGGCACCTGGTAGCACAAAGACTTGCCGCTGCCGGTCGGCATCACCGCCAACGCGTCGCGCCCGGCGAGGATGCCGTCGATCACCTGACTTTGCAGGCCCCGAAAAGACTCGAAGCCAAAGACTTGATGCAGCGCGTCGAGCGCGGAAGCGTAGGTGTCGGATGGCACGGGCGGCAGGGAATCGCGCGAAAGTGGAGCGGCCTTGATACCCCTCGCCCGCGGACTCCGCTACTGCGCGTCCGCTCTCCGGTGGCATTCGGTGAGCGGCACTACGCTTCCGTCGCGTTCATTTCGTGGTCGCCGTGCCGGACCGTGGCAAACGAAAACGGGCCGTGCCCGCTTGGCAGCGATGCACGGCCCGTGGATCCGCGTCCCCCGTGCGCAGGGTCTCGGCCGGCGCGCGGGGTGCCGTCAGTGACGGCGTCGCTTACGCCACGGCAGTTCGGAAACGCCGCGTGCAAGCCAGTTCGCCCGCTCGAGAAGTGAAGACATGTGGATCCTCCGTTTAGGTGGTGGATCCTCCCGTTCCGTGCCGGCACGTGCGCCCGAAGCCGAGGCCGCGCTCTTGAATGACGAACCGCGCTCGCGGTCGTCGCTGCACCCACCGACTGCGCCACAGACGGCGGCCGATTGCAAGCAGCCAGAACGGCAAAAGACGTTGTTGGGAAAGGCGATTTGCGGCGCCTGCTGCATTCGGCGCCGTCTTGCACACGCGGCGGTCAGTCGCTGCTCAGCGCCTGTTCAAGCTGCGCGTCGAGGAGCCCGAGCAGGTCGAGATAGACGCCCAGCGTCGTCCAGGTCATGCGCTCTTTGGTGAAGCGTGCGGTGACGTGGTCGCGCGCCGTCTGGGCGACGGCCTCGCGCATCGCCGGATCGATCGCCAGCACCTCCTCGATCGCGTCGGCGAGCGCCTTGGAGTCGTTCGGCGGAATCAGCAGGCCGGTCTCGCCGTTGAGGATGGTCTCGCGAAAACCGCCAAGATCGGTGGCGATCACCGGGCGGCCCATCGCCTGCGATTCGACCGGCACGCGTCCGAACCCCTCCGGCACCAGCGACGGCGCGACGACGACGGAGGCGAAGGAATAAGCGGCCGGCATGTCGTTGCACTGGTCGACGATGCGCACCAGCCCGCGCTTGACGTTGGCGGCCGCGCGCGCGAGTTCGCGCTCGTAGCTCGATCCTTCCTTGGCACCGCCGCCGACCAGCACCGCGCAGAGATCGTCGCGCCCCAACCGCGCCAGGGCTTCGAGCAGCACGAGATGGCCTTTGAGCCGCGTGCGCCGCGCCGGCAGCAGGACGACTTTCATTTCTTCGGGCACGCGCCAGGCGGGACCGAGCCTGGCGACGCGCTCACCGCCGACCTTGGCCGGGTCGAATTTGGCGAGGTCGATGCCGCGCGGCACCACGATGATTTTTGACGGATCGACGTCGTAATAGGTGCGGATGTGATCGGCGAGAAAGTCCGAGATGGCGATGACGCGCTCGCCGCGCGCCATGATCGAATTGTAGCGCCGCTTCCACTCGCCCGTGAATCCGTAGGCGGCGTGGAAGGTGGTCATGAAGCGCGTGTCGGTGCGCTCGGCGGCGCGCCACGCGCTCCAGGCCGGCGCGCGGCTGCGCGCATGGATGATGTCGACGTCGTGCGTGCGCATCAGACGCGCCAGCCGTCCGGCGTTGGCGCGCATCACCAGCGGATTCTTGGACTTCAGCGGCAGCGTGAGATGCGTGGCACCGCTGCGTTCGAGCTCGCGCACCATCGGCCCGCCCGACGAGGCGACCAGCGCGCGCCCCCCCGCCTGCACGATGGCGGCAGCAACGTCCAACGCACCACGCTCGGCGCCACCGCCGACGAGCGACGGCAGGACTTGCAGGATCGTGATCGGGCGGCCAGTCGGCCGACGCAGGACAAGCGAGGAGGACATCAACTCGGAAGAGATCGGGCGGTCGGGGAAATCGGGCGAATCAAGTCGAGGATTGCGCCGGCACGCCGGCCACGCCTTATAGCCGCTGGCGATGGGATTGAAACAACGAGACCGCGGATGAGCAGCCCTGTCGAAAACTTTGCCCGTGACGGGTTGCCGCTTCTGGCGGTGCAGCGGCTCCAGGGGCGCGGTCCGGGCTTGGTGTTTCTACCCGGTTTCCGCTCCGACCTGACCGGCACCAAGGCGCAATTCCTGTTCGAACAGGCGAGGTCCGAGGGGCGGGCGGCGCTGCTGCTCGATTATCGCGGCCATGGCCGATCCGAGGGCCGGTTCGAGGACGGCACGATCGGCGACTGGGCGCGGGATGCGATCGATGCGATCGAGGCGCTGACGCAAGGGCCCCAGATCGTGGTCGGCTCGTCGATGGGCGGCTGGATCGCCTGTCTGGTGGCGCGCGCCATCCCGCACCGCGTCGCCGGGCTGATCGGCATTGCCGCGGCGCCCGACTTCACCGAACGCCTGCTGCGGCCGGCGCTGTCGGACGCGCAGCGCACCGCGCTGGCGACGCAAGGCAAATTTGAACTGCCGTCGGACTACGACCCTGCGCCCACCATCATCACGCAGAAGCTGTTCGACGACGGCGCCAGACAGCTTGTGCTGAACGCGAAGCTCGAGGTCGGCGGCAAAGTACGGCTGCTGCACGGGCTGAAAGATCCCGACGTGCCGTGGCAAGTATCGGTCGAGCTGGCCGAACATCTCACCTGCGAGGACACGCGGGTGGTGCTGGTGAAGGACGGCGACCACCGTCTTTCGCGATCCGAGGATCTCGATCTGTTGGCACGGACGGTAGACGAACTCGCGGAGGCCTACTCTCCCTAGCCGCGCAACGGTTAAGACTGCGTCGCGCGGGTGTTACAGCTTTAATCAGTATTGCAGGTTAGCGACGAACTACCATATTGGGAGATTGCGCCGGCACCCGTAGCGTGCTGCCTGCGCTGCCCTAAACCTTTTTGATTTGGCGCGTTTTCCCTCCGCGAACCGGTATCCACTTCGCCGGAAAACGCGCTCGACGTCCTTCGTCGTCCGCATCGGCACCTAGGAAATCATGACCTCCGCGTCCCTCGCTGCGAACGACGCCCAGCCGCTCATGGTGGTCGGGATCGGCGCGTCCGCGGGCGGGCTGGCGGCGTTCAAGACGTTTTTCGCGCATATGACGCCCGATGCGGGCATCGCCTTTGTCCTGATCCAGCATCTCGATCCGAAGCATCACAGTCTGCTGGTCGAACTGCTTGCACCGGTCACGACGATGCCGGTCGTCCAAGCGAGCGACGGCATGGCGCTCCTCGCCGATCACGTTTTCGTGATTCCGCCCAACGCGACCATGACGGTCAAGGATGGCCGGCTTTCCGTCGTCCTGCCCGCCGAACCGACCGAGCGGCGGCGTCCGATCGACATCTTCTTCCAGTCGCTCGCCGCGGAGCACGGCGAGAACGCGGTCTGCGTGGTGCTGTCCGGGACGGGCAGTGACGGCACGCGCGGGCTGCAGGCGGTCAAAGAACATGGCGGGCTGACCGTGGCCCAGGCCATGTTCGACCATCACGCGATGCAGGGCATGCCGTCGAGCGCCAGCGCGTCGGGCCTGGTCGATCACGTCTTGCCGGCAGAGGAGATGGGCGCGCTTCTCGTGTCGCATCAGCGGCATCTTGCGAGCCTCGCGCCGCATCTCGGCAGCGACGGCGTGCAACGCGACGTCGCCGATGAAATCGCGACGATCAGCGCCTTGCTGCGCACGCGCCTCGGGCATGATTTTGGCCACTACAAAGAAATGACGCTGATCCGCCGCGTGCAGCGGCGCATGCAGGTGCGGCAGATCGCAACCGTCGCGGCCTATATCGAACGGCTGCGCGAGGAGCCCGAAGAGCTCGCGGAGTTGTTCCAGGATTTCCTGATCAGCGTCACCGAGTTCATGCGCGACCCCGAGGCGTTCGAGGCGCTGCGAACCACGGTCATCGAGCCGCTGGTCGCGGCCAAAGGCGCCGATCAACAGATCCGAGTCTGGGTCGCAGGCTGCGCCACCGGCGAGGAAGCCTATTCGCTCGCCATCCTGTTCAACGAAGCGCTGGAGAATTCGGCGTCGCGTCCGCGCGTGCAGATTTTCGCCACCGACCTCGACGAGCGCGCCGTCCAGGTCGCTCGCGCCGGCCGGTATCGCGGCGATCTTGTCGGGTTGTCGCCGCAACGGATCGCGCGCTGGTTCACCGTCGAGGGTGACGCGCAGGTGCCGGTCAAATCGGTGCGCGACATGTGCGTCTTCTCGACTCATTCGGTGATCAAGGACCCGCCTTATTCCAAGCTCGACCTGATCTCCTGCCGCAACGTGCTCATCTACATGGACGCCGAGCTGCAGGACCGCGTCGTGCGCAACTTCGATTTCGGTCTGCGCCCGGCCGGCTATCTCTTCCTCGGCTCGTCCGAGAGCCTGGCGCGGCCAAGCGAGCTGTTCACGCCGCTCGACAAGAAGCATCGCATCTTCCGCTGCCG
>JAQGIE010000211.1 GCA_028291365.1 Rhodospirillales bacterium | reverse complement strand
AACTGCATCGACATCTGCAAGTTCGATCCGGACACGGGCTGGTGCCGCGGTTGCGGCCAGACCAAGGCCGAGAAGAAGAGCTGGAAGAAGCTCGAGAAACCGGTGCGCAAGGCGATCCGTCGCGAGCTGCCGGCACGTCTCGCGTCGCTCGGGGACCGGCGCATCAAAGCGGAGTGATCTGACGCCGGCCGTCGAATTCGCTTCGCCGGTGCCATAAAACGACGCCAGGCCAGTTACTTAGCCGCTCCGGGCCGCCCGCAACGGTGGGCGGCGGATCAGATTTTGTTCGCATCGCCTCGGTTCCGGTCGCGGCAGCCTACGTGCCGGGCGGTGGCGACTGCCATGGTCGAGCCGCTGCACCACCGCAGCCGATCCCACCGGAGTGGCATGAGTTCAATCGATCCGCCCGAAGGCTGGCCGGCACGTGCCGCCGCGCTTCGACCCACGCTGGACGGCTTCGTCGACGGCGAGTCGTACGCGTCCGGCGACCGCGCGCGCTTCGCCTGCATCAATCCCGCCACCGGCGCTGCGTTCGCCGAACTTGCCGCGGGAACCGAAACCGATGCCGACCACGCCGTCGCTGCGGCGCGCCGGGCCTTCGCCGATGGACGCTGGCGCGACCTGCCACCCGCTGCCCGGCGCCAGATTCTGCTCCGCTGGGCCGACCGGATCATCGTTGCCGGGGCCGAGCTGGCGCTGCTCGACACGCTCTGCATGGGCAAGCCGATCGCGCAGGCCCGGTTCGACGTCGAGCTGGCTGCTGCGGCGATCCGCTTTGCGGCGGAGACGATCGACAAGCTGAACGACGACGTGCTCCCGACCGGCGCCGGATCGCTCGCGCTCAATCTGCGCGAGCCGGTCGGCGTGGTCGCCGCGATTACCCCATGGAACTTCCCCCTGGCCATCGCCGCGATGAAGTGCGCGGCGGCGCTCGCCGCCGGGAACAGCGTCGTCCTGAAACCGTCGGAAATCAGCCCGCTTTCCGCGCTCATGCTCGCCCGCCACGCCGCCGAGGCGGGCCTTCCGGCCGGCACGTTCAACGTCCTGCCGGGTCTGGGCTCGACGATCGGCGCGGCGCTGGCGCGCCATCGCGACGTCGACATGATCTCGTTCACGGGTTCGACCGAGACCGGCAAGGCAATTTTGCGCTCGGTCGGTGCGACGCACATGAAGAAGCTGTCGCTCGAATGCGGCGGAAAATCACCTTGCATCGTGCTGGCCGACTGCACCGATCTCGACGCGGTTGCCGACGATGTCGCGATGCAGATCTGCTGGAATGCGGGCCAAGTCTGCAGCATCAGCACGCGGCTGATCGTCGAAGCGCCGATCGCGGCCGCACTTGCCGAGCGTGTCGCCACACGCATGGCGCTGGCCGTTCCCGGAGACCCGCTCGATCCCGCCAGCGTGATGGGGCCGCTCGCCTCGCGCGCGCAATACGAAAAGGTGCTGCGCTATCTGCAGCAGGGTATCGCAAGCGGCGCGCGCGCTTTGTGCGGCGGCGCGGAAGCCGACCCGTCCGCGGCCGGGTTCTTCGTGCGCCCGACATTGTTCGACGGCGTGGATCCGGCCTCGCCGATCGCACAGGACGAGATTTTCGGGCCGGTCCTGGCGCTCCTGACAGTCGCCGATGCAGACGAGGCGTGCCGCGTGGCGAATGGAACGGTGTACGGGCTCGCCGGACGGATCTGGACCGACGATCTTCGCAAGGGCTACGGGCTGGCGCGACAACTCGCGGCCGGTTCGGTCGTCGTCAGCGCGAAACGGCCGACCGATCCCGGCCCTGGTTTTGCCGCCGGCATGGAAGCGGCCAAGCAATCCGGATTCGGAATCGAAGGCGGCATGGCCGGGATCCGGGCCTTCACGCATCTGAAAGCGATCACGATCAATCTGTGATGAATCAGGAGCCGAGCTTGTCCGGACTTAGCACCGCGCCCTATCCGGCGCATTATGCGGCGGCGCGCGCAGCCTTTCGCGATGCCGCGGGTGCAGCAGGCGCGCGACTCGAAGCGCACGCGCACCCGCATGCGACCGGGCCCGCCGGCGAAGATTTGACCATCGACATCGCTTTTCTCGGCGACGAGCGCGCGCCGGCCGCTCTTCTGTCGATCAGCGGCACGCACGGTCTCGAAGCTTTTTCGGGGTCGGCGGTGCAGGCCGCGTTCCTGCGCAACCTTTCGCCGCCGGACGGTTGCAGGATCATGATGGTGCACGGGCTGAACCCCTACGGGATGGCCTGGAATTCGCGCACCAACGAGAACAATGTCGATCTGTCGCGCAACTTCATCCGGTTCGGGGGCGCGCTTCCCGAAAACGAACATTATGGGCGCGTGCACGAATTCTTTGCGCTCGATCAATGGGGCGACGACGCGAAGCAGCGTCTCGAAGACGGCTTCAACGCGCTCCTTCGCGCGGTCGGTCCGGCCAACGCGCTCACGGGCGTCACGGGCGGGCAATACTCGCACCCGGACGGGCTCAATTACGGAGGACGCGAGCCGGCCTGGTCGCGACGCGTCTTCGAAGCGGCTTGCACGCGCTTACTCGGCGACGTGCGCCGGGTCGCTTATCTCGACTTTCACTCCGGCTTCGGCGCGTTCGGTGAGCCCTTCTTCGTTTGCATGCACCCGGAAGGCTCAGCCGAGCGCGCACGTGCCGAGCGCTGGTGGGGCCCGATCAATCGGACCGAGGATGCGTTCGAGCTCGATGCAACACCATCCTGGCAAGGGCTCCTCTGGAACGGGCTGACGGGCTGGATCGTGCCCGAGGCGACCGTCACGGGCGCGGTCGTCGAGTTTGGCACCTATTCGAAATTCGAAATGGGCGAGGCGGTGATGATCGATCGCTGGCTGCGCTTCGGCGACGGGCGT
>JAQGIE010000168.1 GCA_028291365.1 Rhodospirillales bacterium | reverse complement strand
TTGGATCGGGTCATGCTTTAGGCGGCCCGCACCCCATCCAGGAAGCGGCGCACTTCGCCGCGCAGCGTGGCGGCCTGGTGGGCGAGTTCGCTTGCCGCGCCCAGCACCTGGCTCGCTGCCGCGCCCGCCGATTCCGCCGCCTGGCTGACGCCCGCGATGTTCGACGAGACTTCGCGGGTGCCGGCGGCGGCCTGCTGCACGTTGCGGGCGATCTCGCTGGTGGTGGCGATCTGCTCTTCGACCGCGCTGGCGATGATGGTGCTGCTTTCCTCGATGGTTCCGATCACCAGCGCGATCGCAGCCACCGCGCTCACCGCTTCGCCCGACGTGGTCTGCACCGCCTGGATCTGGCTGCGGATGGTTTCGGTCGCGCGCGAGGTCTGCTGCGCCAGCGACTTCACTTCGCTGGCCACCACGGCAAAGCCTTTGCCTGCTTCACCCGCGCGCGCCGCTTCGATGGTCGCGTTGAGCGCCAGGAGGTTGGTCTGGCCCGCGACGCTGTCGATCAGCATCACGACCTCATCGATCTTGGCGGTGGCTTCTGACAGCGCGCGCACGGTGACGTCGGTTCGGCGCGCGCGGTCGCCGGCAGCGGCGGCTTCTTCGGCCGAGCGCGTGACCTGCCGGCCGATTTCCGCAATCGAACTCGACAATTCTTCCGCCGCGGCGGCGACGGTCCCGACATTCACCGATGCCTGTTCGCTGGCGGTCGAGACGGTGAGGGCTTGCCGGTTGGTTTCCTCGGCGATCGCCGACATCGCTTCGGCGGTGCTCTGCAGTTCGGTCGAAGCGCCGCTGACCGCGTCGACGATGGCGGTGGCGGTGTTTTCAAAATTGAGCACCAGCCCGTCGATGCGCTTCTGGCGCTCGAGCTTCTTCAGCTCTTCTTCGCGCTGCGCCGCGGCCATGCGCTCATTCTCGACCAGGCCGGCGCGGAACACTTCGAGCGCCGCCGCCATGGTGCCGATCTCGTCCTTGCGCAGCCGGCCCGGGATCTCGATCTCGCGATGACCCTGCGAAAGCTCGGTCATGGCACCGGTGATGGCACCGATCGGACGCACGACGCTCCTCGCCACCACGATGGCGGCGACGATGCCGCCGATCAGCGCCACGCCGGCGACCAGCAGCGACCAAAATTGCGTACGGCTGCCGGTCTGGTCGATCGCGGCGTTGAGAATTTCCAGCCGTTTCATCTGCGCGGCGCGGATCTCGTCGGCCAGGTTGGTCATGCTCTGCGCCTTGTCGTCCATCGACGCGGCGGCGGCTTCGATTGCGGCGGCGTCCTTGGCGGCGATCATCGTGCGGAAGTCGCCGTCGATCGAGACCAGCAGCTCGTTGAGCTGGCGGAAGCGGAGGCGCTGGTCTTCGGCCCGCGACACGCGCTCGAGCTCGGTCAGCGACGTGCCGAGACTTTTCACCAGCACGTCGAATCGCTCGATCGTCTTGGCCTCGCGCGTCAGGCGCCAGCTCAACATGTTGCGACGCAGCCCGACGACTTCGCGGCTCGCCGTCGCCACGTTCATCGCGTTGCCCGAGACGCGCTGATATTCGTCGACTTCGCTGTTGAGCACGTTGATGCCGCGCCAGCCGATGGTCGCGACCGCGAGCAGCAGCAACAGAACCGCGGTGAATCCGAAGCCGACGCGGCGCCCGATCGGAAGGTTTTCGAAAGTGCCCATTGTTGCCGCGCTCCAGCCTGCTGAATTGGGCGGGAACCTTCGGTCGAGTTTATTGCCGAAATCTGAATGTCCGTACGTTCGGTCCGCATTTCGGGTTACCGAATGTCCGAGGCAAGATTACCGCAAGTCAGCCGACCTTGCCGGTGCGGCTCAGGAACGAGGACGCGTCGCCTTCTCGCCTGGCTGCGGCTTTTCGTTCTTCGGCGCGGTCGAATTGCCCGATCGTGCGCTGCCTTTGGGCGCCGGGACCGGCTGCCGCGCCGCGTCCTGCGCGGCGGGAGTCATGCGCGTGCTCGCTTCGGTGATCATGCCGCGGCAGTCGCTGTCCTTCGGCCCCTCGCCGGGATCGACAAAAGCCAGCGCGGCGCCGATCGGCGTCAGCACGGCGCTGAGCGCGGCGGCGATGCCGCCTTTGACCAGCAACGGACCCGGATCGACACCAATGGAGGGGTGCTTGAACGTGCCGCCGATCGTGATCGGGGTTCGCGCGGTCAGCGGCGACGCGTCCTTGGGGTTCGCCACGATGCGCAGATTCAAGGCCTCACGCTTGAGCGAGATCTCGCCCTCACCGACGATCAGCGTGTCGGTCGTGTCGATCACCAGCGCGCGCGGATCCATCAACCCGTCGCGCACATTGAAGTCGGCGACGACGCAACGCACCGGATAGGTCTTGTCGCCGGTGAGCGCGAAACCGATCGCCTCGGCGATGTCGAGGCCGATCAGTTCGGTGACAAGGCTCGACAGGCTGCCGCCTTCCATCACCGCCGAGACCTGGCCGTCGGCACTGCCGAGCGAGCGGCGGATCGAATTGCCGTGGCCGACCAGCTGGACGCGTCCGTTGATGACACCGGAGCCATGTCCCGGCACGCCGGCGCGGCGGAGGATTTCTTCGAACTTGAAGCCGGACAGACGCAGATCATAGTCGGTCTTGACCTTGTCCTGGCGCGCATCGATCACGATGCCGCCCTCGGCGCGACCACCGGCGACGCCAACCTTCAGCGGCTTCAGCCCCAGCAACGAATTGTCGAGCCCCACGCGCAGTTCGAGATCTTCGAGCGGCAGGCCCGGCGCGTCGAGCGCCTGCGCCTTCAAGGTCACGTCGGCGTCGACGCTGCGAACGCGCGCGAAGTCGAGCGGCGCGTCGGGCAGGACGCGATCACTGTTGCGATAGCGTTCGGCCGCGACGCGCTGTTCGGTATTGACGCCCTGGCGGCTGGTGGTGCCGGCCGGCGCGCCGACCACCAGGCCGAGATCCTTGAGCTTCAGCGTTTTCGAATGGAGATCGCCGCTGATCAGCATGCGCTGGCGGCCGGTGTCGAACTGCAGATTGCCCGCGAGGTCGCTGTCGCCGACCGTGCCGGCGAACTTCTGGTAGGTGAAGATCTTGCCCTTGCGCAGCAGCGTGCCCGTCAGCTTGTAGGGCGGCGTATCCGGTGCTGCGATGCCGGCGATCGGGAACAGGTCGGCGGCGTTGTCGCCTTCGAGCGTCGTCTGCAGGTTCAGCCCTGCCAGCTTGAGCGGATCGACCACGGTGCCGACCGCGGTCGCGTGCGTGCGTCCGGCCGTCGCGTCGATATTCACTTTGTACGGTTCTGTCGTGTCGCGCAGCGTGAGCACCGAGTTGCCTTCGAATTTCAGTTCGAACTTGGCGTCCCGGTAGGTGCCTTTGCCGACGACACGGATGCGGCCGTTGCCGTCCTTGTCGCTGACGGTCTGCATCTGCGCGTCCATGCCCAGCTTCTTCAGCGCGTCCTGCAGCAGAAGCTTGCCCTGTTCGATCTGCAGATTGCCGATCTTGGGGCCGGCGCCGGGGGCGGAATCGTCGGGCAGGTCGAGCGTCCAGTTGGCGCTGCCGTCGGCGCGCCGCGCCAGCGCCAGCTCCGGTTTGACGAGGCGGATCTCGGGCAGTTCCAGACTGCCGCGGAGCAGGGCGGGGACGCTGACGACGACCTCGGCATGCTCGATCTTGCCGACCTGGTTGCCTTCGCCCTTCCAGCCGGGATCGCGGATCTGGACGTCGTCGAACACGAGGCGCGGATGCAAGCGCCATTCGCCGTGAATGTCGCCGGCGATCTTGACCTCTTTGCCGGTCGCCTGGGCGAGCCGCGCTTCGATCGGACCCTTCAGCCAGTCCCACTGAAAGAACAACATGACGAGCACGATCAGAACGACGATCGAGCCGACGACGATGGCACCAATGCGAAGCGGGCGAGGCATGCCCGCAGCAACGACGCACAAGCGGCTCGCGTTCCGGAACGTTTTACGATCCGGGTGTGTTGTTCGGCCAGGCGCTTCTGCTGCGGGGGAATGAAATGGCCTTGTCGACGATTCTGCTGGTGATCCTGATCCTTTTGCTGGTCGGTGCGGTGCCGGCATGGCCGCACAGCCGCGGCTGGGGCTACTACCCGAGCGGCGTGCTCGGCGTGGTGCTGGTCGTGCTGCTGGTCATGCTGCTGCTGGGCCGGATCTAGGCAAATTCCCCGCGCAGGCGGGGACGCGGACAGATGGATCCCCGCCTTCGCGGGGACTTAGTGGCCCCAGGGCATGATCGGTACGGTCGACAGGCTGTTCTTGGGAGAACCCTCGATCAGCTTGTCGCTGTACACCACGTAAACGAGCGTGTTGCGCGTCTTGTCGAGGAAGCGCACGACGCGCAGCTTCTTGAACAGGATTGAACGGCGTTCGGTGAAGACTTCTTCGCCGTCCTTCAATTCTTCCTTGATCGTGATCGGGCCGATCTGACGGCACGCGATCGAGGCGTCGGACGTCTCCTCGGCCGTGCCGATGGCACCCGACAGGCCGCCTTTCTTGGCCCGCGAGACATGGCACGCGACGTTCTGGACCTTGGGATCGTCGAACGCCTCGACCACGATCTTGTGGTTGGGGCCGATCAGCTTGAACGCCGTATCGACGCTGCCGATTTCCTCGGACGAGGAAGGGACGCTCGAGGCTAAAAGGAAAGCCAGCGCGAGCGCCGCGCCTTTCATGATTCTCATCTCGGGTTTCCTTGCTTTCCTGCGTCGATACAGCGCCGCGTTGAGATGTCCGCCATACACGAACAGGATGGCGCTGACATAAAAGAACAGCAGCGCCGCGATGACGCCGGCCAGACTGCCATAGGTCGCGCCGTAATTGGCGAAGCGGCCGAGATATTCACCGAACAGCATCGCTGCCAGGACCCACAGCACCGTGGTGGCGATGGCGCCCGGCAAGACGTCGCGCACACGGTGTTTCAGATTGGGCAGCCAGTGATGCACGACGACCAGGCCGATCAGCATCACCACCAGCGTCACGACGTAGCGACCGCGCGCCCATAGATCGAGTTCGGGTGCGAACATGCCGAGCAGCCGGGTCAGGACCTGCGCCACGAACGGCCCCAGCACGATCGCCACCGTCAGCAGCACGATCATGATCGAGCCCAGCAGCACGAACAGGAAGTCCATCAGCTTGCGGCGCCAATAGGGGCGGTGTTCAACAGCGCCGTATGCGCGATTGAGCGAAACCCGCAGCGCATCGACGCCCGACATGGCGGACCACAGCGCCGCCACCAGGCCGATCGCGGCGAGGTCGCCGCGCGGCGTCGCCAGCACCTGGTTGATGGCAGGCACCAAGGTGAGTGCGATCTCCTCCGGGACGAACAGGAAGAGATACTCGACGAAGGTCTCGGGCCCCTGGGCGTCACCGACGAGACCCGCAAGCGCGGTGAGGAAGACCAGGAACGGAAACAGCGCGAGCATCGCGGTGAAGGCGACATAGCCCGACATTTCGAGCCCGTCCTCGTCGACCAGCCGCTGGCCCGCGCCCCAGGCCAGGCCTAAGGCGTCGCGCAACATGGATCAGCGCCGCGTGGTTCGCCGGGCGCGCGGCGTGCCCGGCTGGCCGGCGCCATGTTTCGCGCCCGCCTTCTTTACCGTCCGCTTCGACGTGGTGACGACGCGCGACAGGCGCTGCTGCAGAAAGGCCAAGACCGCCGTCTCCTGGTTGCTCAATTCGGTCAGACCTTGCACGAGTTCGCGCTCGGTTTCGACCTTGAGCTGCTCGGCCAGCGTGCCGTCGAGATGGGCGGCGAAGATCTCGGGGTGGATGTAGCATTTGCGGCACACCGCCTTGGTGTTGCCCAGCCGCGCGGCGACTTTTTCGATCGCTTCGGTCACTTGCCGCTTGGCCGCGGCCTTGCTGTCGAACGCCTTGAACGCCTGCAGCGCCAGGGCGGCCAGCACGGTGCCCGCCCAGGTCCGAAAGTCCTTGGCGGTGAAATCCTGGCCCGTCACGTCGCGCAGATACGAATTTACGTCGTCCGACGCGACGCCGTGCCGTTCGCCATCTTCGTCGAGATACTGGAACAGCTCCTGACCCGGGATCGCCTGGCAAGCGGCCACGATTTTGGCCAGGCGGCGGTCGCGAATCTCGACCGCGTGCTTCTTGCCGCTCTTGCCCTTGAACTCGAACCGGACTTTCGAGCCCTCGGTCGCGACATGCTGGTCGCGCATCGTGGTCAGCCCGAAGCTGCCATTCTCGCGCGCATATTCTTCGTTGCCGACCCGAATCAAGGTCGACTCGAGCAGCCGCACGACGGTGGCGAGAACCTTGTCGCGCGACAGGCCCGGCCGCCGAAGATCGGCGTCGACCCGGGCACGGATCGCGGGCAGCGCCTGCGCGAAGGCGAGGGCGCGTTCGTATTTGGCCTCGTCGCGCACTTCGCGCCACCTGGGGTGATAGCGATATTGCTTGCGCCCGCGCGCGTCGCGTCCTGTCGCCTGGATGTGGCCGTTCGGCAACGGACAGATCCAAACATCGGTATAGGCCGGTGGAATCGCGAGCGACCGGATGCGCCGCAACAGTTTCTCGTCGCTGATCCGGGTGCCGTCGGCACTGAAATACGCAAAGCCGCCGCGCGCTTTTCGGCGCGTAATGCCTGGGCTTTCGTCGCTCACATAGCGCAGCCCCGCCTGTCGCGCCGCGACCGGCGGGGACGGCATCGTGGGGGCCGGTTCCAAGGTCTCGATCGATGCGAACGACATATTAGGGCTGGACAGCTCTCTGACGCTGCGCCAACAACGATTGACCACGGTGATTTGTGCCGGCGGCGGTCCGTCGCTGTTCAGTGAGGCATCTACCGCGTGTACCGAAAGTCGATCGCGCCTGGCATCGCCGTGTTCGGGGAGGGCGCTCCTGCCGACTGCGCCTACATCATCGAACGGGGCTCGGTCGAAATCGCAATTGAACGCGAGGGCAGGCTGGTGGTGCTCGCGGCCCTTGGCCCGGGCGAGATTTTCGGTGAAGCCGCCCTCCTCGACGACCATCCGCGGCCTGCGACCGCGACCGCGCGCACCGAACTCGACGTGCTGGTGGTGCCGCGGGACGCGGTCGACGAATCGCTGCGCGGCGCCCATCCGGATGCGTATCTGCTGGTGAGGTCGCTACTCACTCGGCTGCAGGCGGTGCATGAACGCCGCGCGTCGCCGCCGCCGGCCGGCGCGATGCGCGACGAGGTGGTGCGCACGCTGACGATCGAAGGTGAACTTCGCAGCGGGCTCGACAATGACGAGTTCGAACCGTTCTTCCAGCCGATCGTCGATCTCGACACGGGTGAGATTGCGGGTTTCGAGGCGCTGGCGCGCTGGCGCAAACCCGACCGCGGACTGATCCCGCCGATCGAGTTCATCGGCGTTGCCGAGCAGACCGGACTGATCCGCGAAATCGACGCGATGGTGCTGACGAGCGCGTGGAAGGGGCTCGCCGCGGCGCAGGAAGCGGTCGCGACCAAGCATGGCCGCGCCGCAAAACCGCTGTTCCTCTCGATCAATATCGCGGCGGAAAACTTCGTCGACATGCAGCTCGTGACGCGCGTGCGCGAGCTGCTGGGCACCACAGGATTCGATCCGGCGCTGCTGAAACTCGAAATCACCGAAAGCGGGCTGATCAACAGTCCCGAGATCGCCTATCGCGTGCTGACCGAGTTGCGCGCAATGGGCGTGTCGATCGCGCTCGACGATTTCGGCACCGGTTATTCCAGCCTCAGCTATCTGCACCGGTTCCCGATCGACAGTCTCAAAATCGACCGCACCTTCGTGCATGCGCTGGCCTCGAGCGAGCGCAGTCGCGCCATCGTGCGCACCATCGCCGGGCTGGGTCAGTCGATGTCGCTGAAAGTGATCGCCGAAGGAATCGAAGAAGAAAGCACCGCCGACATGCTGCGCGAGATGGGGCTGCGCTACGGTCAGGGCTATCACTATTCGATGCCGGTCGGCCGCGCGAGCATGGCGGCGATGCTGCTCGCCGGCGGCGTGGTGAGCTCGTGACGCTGCTTCAGTACCCGACCGGACCGCTGCCGGTGCCGCCGCGCGCGGCGTCGCTGCGCGCACCGAGCGTGTCCATGTTCGATTTCGCCGTCGCACCGGTGCCGCCGCTGCCGCTGCTGGGCGTTGCGCCGGCAGCGCCATAGCCGGTCACGATACCGGATCCCGGAATGCCGAGATTGGCGTCGCGAATGTTCGCGGTGGTGGGGCTGCTGCTGGTGCAGCCGGCGAGCGCGCACAACGCGGCCGCCGCTGCAAAGGGCATGGTTCGGTAGGTCATGCCTCGCGAACCATGCCCGCCGCAGCTTGTTCCCGGCCGCTAATACCGCGTGCCGGGTCGCGACTGTTCCGGATCTCAGGCTTTGCCGAACACCCGCGCGAAAATCACATCGACATTGCGGAGATAGAAATCGGGATCGAACAGCTCGTCGAGCTGCGCCTTGGTCAGCAGCTTGCCGATCTCCTGGTCCTTCTCGAGTTCGCTGCGGAAGTCGCGGCGATTTTCCCAGGCCGCCATCGCGTTGCGCTGGACCGCCTTGTAACTGTCTTCGCGGCTCATGCCCGCCTGCGTCAGCGCCAGCAGGACGCGCTGCGAATAATGCAGCCCGCCCAGCGAATCGAGATTGCGGCGCATGTTCTCGGGATAGACGACCAGCTTGTCGACGACGCTGACCATGCGCGCCAGGGCAAAGTCGAGCGCGATGGTCGCGTCGGGCCCGTTCACGCGCTCGACCGACGAATGCGAGATGTCGCGCTCGTGCCACAGCGCGACGTTTTCCAGCGCCGGGATCACCGCGGCGCGAACCAGACGGGCGAGACCGGTGACGTTCTCGGTCAGGACCGGATTGCGCTTGTGCGGCATCGCCGACGAGCCTTTCTGGCCGGGCGAGAAATACTCTTCGGCTTCGCGCACTTCGCTGCGCTGGAGATGACGGATCTCGATTGCGAGATGTTCGATCGAGGAGGCGGTGATCGCCATGGCCGCGAAAAACGCGGCGTGGCGGTCGCGCGGAATCACCTGGGTCGAAATCGGCTCGGGCGTCAGGCCCAGCTTGTTCGCGACATGGGCTTCGACGCGCGGGTCGATGGTCGCGAAGGTGCCGACCGCGCCCGAGATGGCACAGGTGGCAATCTCTGCGCGCGCTGCGCGCAGCCGTTCGCTGTTACGTTTGAACGCGGCGTAGTGCGTCGCGAGCTTGAGCCCGAACGAGGTCGGCTCGGCATGGATGCCGTGGCTGCGCCCGATCGTCGGCGTGCGCTTGTGTTCGCGCGCGCGCCGTTCGAGCGCCGCGAGCAGCGCGTCGAGATCGGCGAGCAGCAGGTCGGCCGCCTGCGTCAACTGCACCGACAGGCAGGTATCGAGCACGTCGCTCGACGTCATGCCCTGGTGCACGAAGCGCGCCTCGGGGCCGACATGCTCGGCAAGGTTGGTCAGGAAGGCGATGACGTCGTGCCGGGTCTCGCGCTCGATCGCGTCGATGCGATCGATCTCCCACTTGCCGCGCTCCCACACCGCCTTGGCGGCTTCTTTCGGAATGACGCCCAGCTCGGCCTGCGCGTCACAGGCATGGGCTTCGATTTCGAACCAGATCCGGAACCGGTTTTCCGGTTCCCAGATCCGGACCATGTCAGGTCGGCTGTAGCGCGGGATCATCAGTTCGGGCGGGCTCCGTTGGCTAGCGTCCCGATGCCGAAGTTTGCAGCTGCAGGTGGCAAGCGCTGACGAACTTCGGCATCGATCAGGACACTAGCAAGTTAACGTTCTCAGCCTGTCGCAAGGATTTCAAGTTCGCCTCGGTGCCGGTTTCGAGAGCGGGCGAACGTCAAATCAGACACGCTGGGAACGCGACGCATTAGCCGGCGCGCCGCCGCTGTTCAAGCCGCTGCCGCCGCGACGGCGGCGACGCGGCTGGTTGTTGCTCGGACGGCCGCCATCTTCCCGGCGCGGCTGTTGTCCCTGGCGCTGCTGATGCTGCTGCGGGCGCGTCTCGCGCGGTGCCGCCAGCTCGGCCGCGCTCGGACCCGGAATCACGATCGCTTCCGGCGTCAGCTTCATCCGGATCAGCTTCTCGATGTCCTTCAGATAGGTGCGCTCTTCGCGGTCGCAGAACGCGATGGCGATGCCGGCAGCGCCGGCACGCGCGGTGCGGCCGATCCGATGCACATACTGCTCCGCCACGTTGGGCAGCTCGTAGTTGATCACGTGCGTGATGCCGTCGACGTCGATGCCGCGCGCGGCGATGTCGGTCGCGACCAGCGCGCGAATGCGGCCGGCACGGAAATCTTCCAGCGCGCGAACGCGGGCCGATTGCGACTTGTTGCCGTGAATCGCGGCGGCCGAGATGCCGGCTTTGTCCAGCAATTCGGCGACGCGGTTGGCGCCGTGCTTCATGCGCGTGAAGATGATGGTGCGTTCAAGCTTGGGATCTTCGAACAGCTTGAGCAGCAGGCGGCGCTTTTCGTCTTTCTCGGCGAAGATCACCGACTGTTCGACTTTCTCGGCCGTGGTCGCCTGCGGCGCGACTTCAACGCGCACGGGATCTTTCAGCAAACCTTCGGCGAGCTTGCCGACGTCGCCCGCCATCGTGGCCGAGAAGAACAGCGTGTGGCGTTCCTTCGGCAGCTTGGCGACGACGCGGCGGACGTCGTGGATGAAGCCCATGTCGAGCATGCGGTCGGCTTCGTCGAGAATGAAGGTCTCGACCGACTGCACGTTGACGTGGCCCTGGCCCATCAAATCGATGAGACGGCCCGGCGTGGCGACGACGATGTCGATGCCGCGCGCGACCGAACGAACCTGCGGCTCCTGACCGACGCCGCCGAAAATGACGGTGTGGCGCAGATTCAGGTGACGGCCGTAATTGGCCAGGCTGTCGGCGATCTGGAGCGCCAGTTCGCGAGTCGGGGTGAGAATCAGCGCGCGCATCGATTTCGGCGCGGGGCGCTTGTTCGCGGCGGCGAGGCGCTGCAGCAGCGGCAGCGCGAATGCGGCCGTCTTGCCGGTGCCGGTCTGGGCGATGCCGATCAGGTCACGGCCCGCCAGCACGGGCGGAATTGCCTTGGCCTGAATCGGCGTCGGCGTGGTGTAGCCCTCGGTGCTGAGCGCGCGCAGAAGCGGTTCGGCGAGGCCGAGGTCAATGAAATTGGTCACAAGAATCCTTCTCGCCGATCCATCTCACGCGGAGTTCGAGCGGCGTTTGGTCGAACGACGGCGCGCTGCCGGTGATCGGGGAAAAGTAAGCTCGCGGCGGCGGTTCGAGCCCGGACATCAGTCAGGACGGGCGAACTGCCCAGCGCGTCGCGAGGCGTAATGGACGCTGCGTGGAGATGCGGGTTTGGGTGTGGAAAGTCAAGGAAGGGCTTGGCGAAGCAGCCCTGCGCGCCGGTCCGGCGCGTGATTCGGCAGCTCAGTTCAACGGTTTGGTCTGGGCGCTGTCGACCCAGCGGCCCGGCCACAGCGTGTCGCAGCCAGCACCAAACGGGCAGTCGGCCCGGTCCTGCCAGGTCGCTTTGGTGATTCGCATCGTCACGCGGCCGTAATTGTCCAGCAGCGGCCTGCCATAGGAGTCGGTGAGCGTGTCGTTCATCGCGCAGTGGAGAAAGCCGTTCTGGGTGGCGACCGTTTCGACGTCTTCGCCGATCAGGAACGTGTCGGTGCCGATTCGGCCGATCAGTGCGCCGGCCGGGGCGGCGGGCATCGGG
>JAQGIE010000127.1 GCA_028291365.1 Rhodospirillales bacterium | reverse complement strand
TGCGCGTGCTCATAGCGACCATCCGAGTTGAAGAACCAGCCCCGACAGGCGTGCCGAGCCTGCGAGGTGCCAGCGATATTGCAGCGACCATTCGGCCCAGTGCGGCGGCGCGCGATACGCATCGCCGCCATACCAGCGCCGCAGCGCGACGCCGGGTCCGGCGGCCCAGCCGAGGCGACGCCGCTCGGCCGCGTCGTAGGTTTCGGCGAGGCCGACGAACGGCGTCACCAGCAGCTCGGTGTCGAACAGCGCGCCGCGCCAGGTCTGGCCGCCGCGCGCTTCGAACGTATGCACCAGCCGTCCTTGCGTGACGAAATAGGCGGCTTCGGCATAGGCCTGCCAGCTCCACCAATGGTCGGCGACGGGATCGATGTCGGTGCCGCCGCCGGTCGACCAGGCCAGCCGGAGCAGCCAGTCGTTGAACGAGTCGGGACCGATCTTGATCAGCCGCTCGACGCCGCCGACCAGCGTCACCTCGCTGAACGGCTTCCAGCGCATGCCGACCGCGCCTTGCAGCGAGCGCGTGGTGCTGCTGCCGTTGCTGCTGCTCGCGGCAGCGGCGTCGACCGCGTTGGCGCTGACCCGCGCCAGCAGCTGCAGGATGCGTCCGTCGTGATAGCCGACGCCGCCGGGCTGCCAGGTCGCTTCGGCAATGCCTTGCCCGACCGTGCCGCCGGCGCTTTCGGGCCGGCCCGCGCGCAGCGCGAATCCGCTGGCGAGCCCGAAGCGCCGGTCGAGCGCGTCGATTTCGCGCTGCAGGCCGAACCGCTTGGCGACCTCGTTCTGCGCCGTCGCGTCGAGCCCGGTGCGGAAGAACTCGCGCGCTTCGTCGTTGGCCGCCGCGCGCTTGGCGGCATAGGCCGCGTCGAGCGACGCCGACTCCGGCAAGGTGCCTGCGTCGCGCATGCGGCGATAGCAATCGAGCGCGGCTTCATCGTCATGCGCGCGCAAGGCGAGATAGGCGAGATCGAGCGTGCAGCCGGTGCCGCGCGGGATCTGCGCGCCGAGCGTCGCCGCTGCCTGCTCGAAGGCGCCGCGCGCGCTCTGCAAACCGGCGAGGGCGCGCGCGGCGGTCGCGCGCTCGTCCTCGGTCGTTGCCGACGCGGCGGCGCGCTGGAACGCGGCTTCCGCCGCGTCGTCGTGCCCGGCCGCCTGCAGCGCGAAGCCGAATCGCGCCTGCACCGCGTAGCCGGGATCGTCGCGCAACGGGTCGAGCGCGGCCAGCGCGGCCGCTTGGTCGGGCTCGGCAAGCAGCGCGTCGGCGAGGCCGAGCCGCCAGCCGCGCGCATTCGCTTCGTCGCGCGAAGCGAGCGACAGGGCGCGGCGGAAATCTTCGGCGGCGCCCGCCATGTCCTTGCGCGCGAGGCGCAGGAAAGCGCGCTGCGCGAACAAAGGTGCGTGCGGCGCGGCGCGCGACGCCGCCGCGTCGAGCGCGCGTTCGGCGTCTTGCGCGCGATCTTGCCGGCGCAGCACGTCGGCCAGAATTTCGGCCGGCGCCGCATGGTCGGGCCGCAACGTCGCGGCGAGCCGCGCGGCGCGTTCGGCGGCGGCGAGATCGTTGCGCTCGATCGAAGCGTAGGCTTCGGCCGCGGCCTTGTACGCGCCGCCGTCGAGCGGCCGCAGCGGCGCGGCGCGCGCCGCCGTAGCGAGCAGCAACAGGGACGCGAGCAGCAGACCGCGCCTCACGCGACATGCTCCTGGGCCGCGACCGGCGCGAATCCCGCCGCGCGCGCCTGTTGCTGCGCCAGCGCGCGGTCGAGCTGCGCTGCATCGATCAGCCCTTGCTCGCACAGGAAGCGGCCGAAGCGGCCGTCGCGCGCGGGATCGAAGCGGCCGATCGCGGCCGCGAGATCGGCGCGGCGCAGCGCGCCGTCGGCGACCAGCAGATCACCCAGCAGCGGCACGCGCGGGTCGAGCAGATTCTGGTTGGCGGCGTCGCCGGTCAGGCGCCGCAGCGCGAGGCGAATCTCGCTGTCGCGCGCGATCGCCACCACCGGCGGCTGCACCGAATAGGGCGCCAGCGCCGCGCGCGCCGCGTCGTCGAGCGGCTCGGCCGCCAGCAATTCGAGCGCGCCGCTTGCGGTGCGCCCGACCGGCACGACGCGATGACGGATGGCGAGCAGGACCGGCAGCGACGCCGCATCCAGCTGCGCCAGGTCGAGATCGCGGCGCGGCAGTTCTTCCTGATGCGCGATCGCGTCGGCCAGCGTGTCCTCGCGCAGCCAGCCTTCGCGCAGCAGCACCGCGCCCAGCCGCTCGCCGCTCGCCGCGTGCGCCGCCAGCGCCTGTTCGAGTTGCGTCTCGTCGAGCGCCTTCCACGCCAGCAACAGCTCGCCCAGCCGCCGGCGCAGCGCGGTCAGCTGCTCGGTCGAGGGAAAGACATGGTCGGTCTTGTCCCACGCGATGCGCTTGTCGAGCATCACGAAGACGGTGAATTGTTTCCACGCTCGCAGCGTCGCGAAGAAATTGATCAGGTTGTTGACCAGCACGCGCGCGATCGCCATCGCACCCTGGCGCCAGCCATAGGCTCTCGACACGAAATAGAATCGCTGCACGATCCGGTTGGTCAGCAGCAGCAGGTTGAATTCGAGCAGGGCGCTGATCAGCGGATCGTCGAGCAGGCTGGGCCAGCGCTTGAGTCCGAGATCGAACTGCTCGGCCGCCCAGATGCCGGCATAGTTCAGCGCCAGCAGATAGGCCAGGATTGAAACGATCGACGTGATCACGCCCTTGCGGTCGCGGACCAGCATGTACTTGTTCCACAGCGACCCTTTCCACGCCACGTCGAGCCAGCCCTGGAAGGCGATGCCGAGAATCCAGCGCGAGCGCTGGCGCACGGCGGTGCGGAAGGTCGAGGGAAAATACTCGCGCACCGCGACATAGGAATCGACCTCGACCTCGATCCGCGCGCGGTCGATGAAGCGCGTGCGCCAGCTCTTGTGGCGGATCGGAAAGCGCACGAAGACCTGCTTCATGCCGAGCGCCTTCAGCCGGAAGCTGAAATCGTAATCTTCGGTCAGGCTCGAAATGTTGAACGGGCGGTTTTCGGTGCCTGCGCACAAAGCGCGGATCGCCTGCAGCGAGAAACAGGTGCCGACGCCCGCGCACGGCACCAGCCCGGTCAGGCTCTCGCGCACCACCAGGTCCTTCGAGTGCCATTCGGCGAAATCGTCCATGTAGCAGCCGGCCACCAGCTGCCACCATTCGCGCTCGAGCGAATAGACCGGCAGCTGGATCAGGTCCTTGCGCGGCAGCAGCAGGTTGAACAGCCTGAGTTCCAGCGGATGGATCACGTCCTCGCTGTCGTGCAGCACCATGCCGGCAAAGGGGCGGCCGGTCTTCTGCTCGTCGAGAAAGATCGCCTGCACGATCCAGTTGAGGCAGTCGGCCTTGCAGGTCGGCCCGTCATGCGGCACGCGTACATGCACGACCTGCCGGTAGCGGCGCGCCATGCGCTCGATCTCTTCGATCGTTGCCGGGTCGTTGGCGTAGCTGCCGCAGAAGATCTTGAAGTCGGCATATTCGATCGTCGCGATCGTGTTCTCGATCATCTGCGCGATGACGTCGCTTTCCTTCCAGGCCGGCACCATGATCGCCAACTTCTGTTCCGGCTTGTCGCGCAGCGCCGCGATCGGCAGCGGCTGGATGCGCGGCTCGAGGAACACGGTGCGATAGGCCGCGCGCAGCCAATAACAGGCGTCGATGAAGGCGTCGTCGAGCGAGCTCAGCAGGATGACGAGTCCGACGAACAAGGTCGCCCACTCGAGGACCAGCACGTACTGCGCGAACAGCATCGACCCGCCGGCGGCATCGGCGCCGCTCATGCGCCGGTTACGTCGCGGGGCGCCTCCGGCGCGTTCTTGCGGCGACGGCGCATCACCAGCCAGCGTACCGCGCGCATCACCACCAGCGCCGCCAGCACCGCCGCGGCGGCCACCATCCACTCGCGGTTGCGGTACAGCACCGCGTCGAGCCGCATCACTTCGCGATTCACCGCGCTGCGCGACTGGTCGTATTCGCCGACCAGCGCCAGCACGCCGGTGCGGTCGACCACCGCGAGACGTCCGCGCGTCAGCGACGGCAGCGTCACGGCCGGCAGTCTGGCGCCCGGCATCGTGTCGACCGCGACGCCGCGGCGCTCGCCGCTGGTGACCAGCTGCGCCAGCGCGACCTGCTCGGTGCCGCCGAGATCGAGCAGCGTGCTGCCGTCGAGGTCGGACACCATCAGCCCGCCGGTTTCGAAGCGCGCTTCGCGGCGCGTGCCGGGCAGCGGCAGGTCGAACGCGAGGAACGGCGCGTCGGGCTGGAAGGCGCCGTCGCTCTGGAGCAGTCGCGCCGAGGCGGGCGCGAAGCCCAGCGCGCGCGCCATCTCGACCACGAAGGGCAGCGCGTCGAGCGGCTGGGCCAGATAGCGCGGCGGGACCGCGATCACGCCGCGCTGCGCGAAGCCCGCGGCGAGGCCGAAGAACTGATCATCGAAATTGTCGGCCTCGAGCAGAATGCGGCTGGTCGGCAGCAATTGCGCCGGATAGCCGCGCTGGATAGTGCGGCAATCGCCGAGCAGCGCGCCGCGCTGCACCGATACGCGCAGCGTGTTGGCCGGGCCGAGCGCATAGGCCGGCACGCGCGCGCTGACGCGCACGACGTCGCCCGATTTCTCGACTTTCTGCGCTCGCAGCAAATTGTCGTTCAGCGTCACGGCGACGACCGGGTCGGTGCGCGACGCGTCGGGCGCGACGTTGAGCTCGAGCTCGATCGTGCGCGGCCACTTTCCCGGCGGCAGCTGCGTCGCGTCGAATCCCAGCACCCATTCGTCGAACAGGCTGACGACTTTCGGCGCCGGCGCGGCGCCGAGCCGGGTCAGCGGAATCCAGTCGACGTCGTTGGCTTGCCGCGCCACGGCACGCACCGAAAGCGACGATGCATTGCCGAGCTGGCGCCAGTCGCTGGCGAAGAAGGCGGTCGCGACCGGGCTTCCGCTCGCGTTCACGAACAAGGCCGGCGCGCCGAGCACGCGGCCGGTGGCGAGATTGTCGCGCTCGCTCCCCGCGACCACGGTGCCGTCGCGCAGCCATTGCGCGTAGGACGACGACAGCGACGGCGCGGCGCGCGCGATCTCGGCCGACAGCGCTTCGAGATCGGGCGCCAGATCGCGCGCAATCCAGTCGCGGCCGAAGAACACGTCGCCGGGCGCACGGCCTTGCATCGATTGCAGCACCAGGTACGCGGCGCGTTTGGCCTGGGTGTCGAGCACGATGTCAATGCGTCGTTCGGCGAAGGCCGCAAATGCCGGCACCGCGGCAAGTTCGGCCGGCACGTCGAGATCGCCGGCGCTGACCGTGTCGCCGCGCTGGGGCAGGGCGGCGAAGTCGACCTGGCGGCCGGTGCCGCGCACGGCGAGGGCCAGCCGGATGGCGGCTTCGAACTGCTCGGGCGCGAGCGCGCCGGTCGGCAGCACCAGCCGCGTGCGCCACGGCAGCGCCTGCCACGTCGTGCGCAGCTCGGTGAGGTCGCTGGCGCGTATCGCGTAGGTGAAGCTCGAGGACGGCTCGATCGTGACCGCGTTGCCGACGGCGCGCTGATCGCAGCTGTCGTCGGTGGTGATCGACCCGTAGCGCATCGAGGCGCGCACGAAACCTTGCGCGTTTGGAGTCAGCGGCGGCCGGATCGTGGCGTCGATCGTGCCGCTCGAGGCATCGAGCAGCTGCGCCGCGCCGGGCCGGCCCTCGACCTCGAACGCGATCGAGGTGCGGCCGGGAATCGGCCGCAGATACGAGCCGGTGAGGCGCAGCTCGGGATGCAGCAGCTCGACATTGGCGGGCACCGCGAAGAACAGTTCGCGCAGCCCTTCATAGCCGGTGAACACGACGGGTTCGCGCATGCCGAGTTCGCGCAGCGTGACGCTGCGGCGGATCTCGCTTTGCTGCGCGCGCAGCCGCGCGAACGGATCGGCGGCGTTGGCAGGCCACGATCCGGCCAGCACAACGAGCGCGGCGAGCGCGCGAAGAAAGCAACGGTTGCACATGTGCGGTACAGGAAGCGCGGTGCGCTTGGACTCCGGGTGGGCATGGGCGCGTCTGCGCTGCCTCACACCATTGGACGCAGACGCGGTGGAAAGAGATAAAAACCGCGCGTCTTCGCCCCGCTTTCATACGGTGGTCGCAATGCCGCAACGGACTGAAGTCCTTTCGTGCGAGGCAAGGCGGGCGCTCTGACTGGCCGCCGTCAAAGCAGCCGGGTAGGGCGCGGCGGACGTCGGGCGTTGCGCGCGCGGAATCTCAGCCAGCTCCATCCCGTTCCCAACAGCCGTCATCCCCGCGCACGCGGGGATCCAGGTGGTGGAGCTTGGAATTGGTACGGTTCCGACGCGGATGCTCCCCGCATCAAGTGCGGGGCAGGCTCTGGATAAGCTTCGCAGGGATGACGATGGTGGGGGGCGTGGCGCTTCCGTTCCGTCGTCGCTCTCTATTCCGTCGTCCCTGCGAACGCAGGGACCCAGGGGTCTCCGCACGGGAACCCAACGCCGCCACGCACCATGACCTGGATCCCTGCGTTCGCAGGGATGACGATGGTGGGGGCGCGAAGCGCGTCAGTTTTCCTTCCGCCGTCGAAGCAGCCGGGTAGCGGCCAGGCCGCGCGCGCCAGAATTTACGAACTTGTAGGTCTGCCCCGGCATGGTGCGGGCATGACCTATTCCGATGGCACGCTGACCCCGGCGCGAAAGCGGCGCGCCGGTCGGCGCCGGCCTGGCACGAGCGACTTGGTCCAGCTGCTGCTGGTGCTGCTGAGCGCCGGCGGGCTGGCGGTCGACTGCACCGTTGACACGCCCATGGCGGGTGGCGTGCTCTATATACCGCTGGTCTTTGTCGGGCTGTTGCGCCGCGACGAGCGGGTCGTCTGGTTCTGTGCCGCTGCCGCCGCGCTGATGACGGCCATGGGTTTCTTCCTGCCGCACATTGCCGACGATCTCGGCGCGGCGCTGGTGAATCGCGGTCTGTCGCTGCTCGCGATCGCGATCGTGGCGGTGATGGTCGCGGGGCAGGTGCGGCTGATCGCGCGCATCAACGCCGAGACGTCGCGCGCCGCTGCCGCCGATCTCGCCAAGAGCCATTTCCTGCAGCATGTCAGCCACGAGATGCGCACGCCGCTGAATGCGGTGCTCGGCTTCACCGAGTTGCTGATCCCGTCCTGCCGCGCCGATCAGGCCGACTCGCTCGCCTATGTCGGCGGCGCGGCCAGGCATCTGATGCGCGTGGTCGAGAACATGCTGGACCTGGCCCAGGTCGACCGACGGCCCTTGCGCGTCGATCCGGTCGATCTCGGCAGCCTGATTGGGCGCGTCGTCGGCAGCCACGAAGTGGCGGCGGCCAAAAAAACCATCGAGCTTCAGTTCGAGTGCGCGCCCGGCGCTTGCGCGATCGGCGACGAATGGGCGATTCGGCGCGTGATCGACGCGTTGCTCGACAACGCGATCAAATTCACAGAGCCGGGCGGGACCGTCGCGGTCGACGTGCGCGCCGAAGCGGGATCGGTGCTGGTGCATGTCGATGACGACGGCATCGGCATGGGCGAGGCGACGCGCGCTCATCTCGGCACGCCCGGGTACGATCGCGATCCGTTGCGCACGCGGCAGGGCGAGGGTCTCGGCATCGGTCTCGCGCTTTCGGTGATGCTGGCGGCGCGCATGCAGGGCGCGATCGAGCTCGATCCGCATCGCGAAACCGGCACCGGCATCGCGCTGCGACTGCCGCGCCGGACATAAACGTTTCGATGCGCGGGCTGGCGCAGAAGCGAACCGGCGTTCATGCGGCGTTCGCGCGATCGGAGACCGGCGTCCGTTTCGGCGCGGTAGACTGGTGATCATGGCTTTCCTACGCCGCGTGACCAGCTTGCTGGACGGCCCGCCGGAAGCGGAGCCGGTCCGGGCCGAAATCGTCGCGGCGCTCTATCCGCGATCGTTCCGGATCGGAACCTCGTTCGTCACCTCGACCACGTTCGGCGTCATCATGATGAACATGGTCGGCGGACCGTGGCCGATCGTCTGGACCGCGGGCGCGCTGCTGCTCTGCCTGATGCGCACCGTCGATTGGTGGGCCTACCGGAAAAATCCGGCGGCCAAGGCACCGCGCCACTGGGCGCGCGGCTTCACCTTGCGCTTCCTGCCGTTCGGCTTCTGGTGGGGCGCATCCGCTGCCGTCTTCGTGATCAGCGACGATCCGCTCGCGATGCTCGCCGCGGTGCTCGCGGTCGAAGGCATGAATGCGGGCTCGGCCTGCTCCTATGCGCCGCATCCGCCGGCCGCCTGGGCCTTCGTGGTTCCCACCAGCCTGCTGTTCCTGCTCGCCGGCATTTTCTATGGCGGCTGGTTCGGCTTCACCGTCTGCGCCGTCGAGGTGCTGCTCGGGCTGAACTACCTGATCATCATTCGCGACTTCCGCCGCGCTTATGTCGGCGGCATCCGGTTGCGCTACGAGCGCGAGGCGCTGGTCGACCGGCTGGCTGCCGCCAACGAAGCCGCCACCCGCGAGATCCGCGCCAAGAGCGAATTCCTGGCAACGCTCAGCCACGAGATCCGCACGCCGATGAACGCGGTGCTCGGTGCGGTGCAGGCGATCGACGACACCGGCCTGCCGGAACAGGCGCGCAGCATGCTCGACGTCGCCAGACGCGGCGGCACGCGGCTCGCGGCGTTGATCGACGACGTGCTCGAATTCGAGCGGCTGGGGGCGGGGCCGCTGCCGCTGGTCGACACGCCGTTCGACCCCGCCACGTTGGCGCGCGACGCGGCGCATCTGATGCGACCCCTGGCCGAGGCGCGCGGCCTGACGCTCGACGTGATCTGCCCGGCCGAGCCGTTGCCGCCGCTGCGGGGCGATCCGCGCCGGCTCGAGCAGATCGTGCTCAACCTCGTCTCCAATTCCATTCGGAACAGCGACGCCGGCCGGGTCGAGATCGAAGCACGCTGCACGCCGGCGGCCGACGGCATGCTGCTCGAGCTCGAAGTCCGCGACGACGGTCCGGGCATTCCGGACCAGGTCCTGGCGCGCCTGTTCCAGCCTTTCGCCCAGGGCTTGCGCCACGGCGACGGGCAGGCGCCCGAATCACGGATCGGCGGATCGGGTCTGGGCCTCGCCATTGCCCATCGGCTCGCCGCTGCGATGGGCGGCAAGCTGTTCGTCGATAGCGGCCCGCGCGGCAGCGCGCTCAGGCTGGCGCTGCGTCTGCCGGTCGCCGCCACGCCGCCACCGCCGGTCCCTGTGGCGACGTCCGACCCGCCGCTCGGTCTCAACGTGCTGCTGGTCGAAGACGACGATCTGTCGGCCGTCGTGGTGGTCGCGATGCTGGAACGGATGGGGTGCCACGCGACGCATGTCGCGTCGGGCGAGGCGGCGATCGGGATGGTTGCCGACAACGCCTTCGATGCGGTGCTGATGGACATGCAGTTGCCGGGCGTCGACGGGCTCGAAGCGGCCCGCGTGATCCGCAGCCGAGCGATGCCGCCGCGATTGATCGCGATGACCGCCAACGCGACGCTCGCGCATGCCGAAACCTATCGCCGCGAACAGCTCGATGGCTTCGTCGCCAAGCCGCTGCGCGAAGACGGGCTGCGGCGCGCCTTGCTCGGCGGCGCCGACGCGTTCGGCGGCGCCGGGCAGCTGCCGGCAACGCTGCTCGACGCCGCCTTGTGGCGGCGCCTGACGCGCGATTTCGAAGCCGAGGGCGCCGACCATTTCCGCCTGCAGGCGTGCGACGTGATCACCGCCTATCTTGCGGACCTGGCAACGGCCGGAACGCATGGCGATCGCGCCGGCACGGCGCGCGCAGCGCACGCGCTGGCGGGGGCGGCGGGCTCGTCGGGATTGCTGGCCTTGGCCGGCGCCGCCGGTGCGCTCGAACGCGACGTCGCCGACGCCGACGCGGCCCCCACCGCCCTCAACGACATCGCCGCCCTCGGCGCCCGTTCGCTGGAAGCGCTGGGCGCACTGCGGATCATCATTCCCCGCGAAAGCGGGGATCCAGGATTTTCACACACCTGAAATTTATGTCTGCTCCGTCCGCAACTCGGCCTGCAGCGCGGCGGTCAGCAGTTCGCGTGCATGGGCCTGCTCGCCGCGCAGCTTGCCGTCGATGATGTCGCGCAAGGCGCGTGCGTGGGCGCGCAGCGCGCGCGGCAGGCGCGGGCTGGTGTGATGGTCTTCGAACCAGGTCAGCAGGCTGCCGGTGACGACTTCGATCAGCGAATAATTGTGCAGCAGGCTCGCCTCGCGCAGCTCGCGGGTCAGGCGACGCGCCGACATGCGGGCCAGCGTGCCTTCCTGGCTGGTCGGATCGGCGCCGATGATGGGCTCGAGCCCCAGCAGCCGCTCGGCGATGGCGCGGGCTTCGAATTCGAAATCGCCGCGCAGCGTTTCCACCCGCGCTGCGCCCGCTTCCACCAGCTCGCGCTCGGTGCGGCCCTTGCCGGAAAAGACCAGCGCGCGCAGTCGCGCCAGCGGGGACGGATGCGACGGGTCGCTCACGCTGCGCTCCCGGCGCCGAGCGCCACGTCCGAGGCTGCCGGAATCACGCCGGCCTGGCTGCGCCGCCGGTCCGGCGCGTTCATCGGCAGCGCGCGGCGCCGCCGGCACGGACCGACATATTTGCCGATGCGCACGAAGGCCTTGGGCTCTTCGACGATGCGCGCGACGGCACGAAACAGACTTCCGACCGAAAACGGTTTGACCAGAAACTCGTTCATGCCGGCATCGCGCGCCGCGACCACCTGTTGCGGCGTCACGCGCGACGACGCCACCACGACGGGCAGCGTCGCCATCTTCTCGTCCGCCCAGCGTCGGAACTCTTTCAGGAACAGCAGGCCGGTCGGTCGGTCGTCGGCGTCGACGATGTCCATCACGATCATGTCGACCGTCACATCCATCAGCACCCGCTTGGCCTCGGTCACGTCGCGCGTCGTATAGATCAAGCCGAAGCCGATGCCGCCCAGCGCTTCCTTGTAGAGCTTCTGCATCGACAGGCTGGAGTCGCACACCAGGATCGCCAGCGGCACGAAGTCGAACTTCTTCTCCACCGCACCTTTTCGTTCTTCGAGACGCACCATGGACATGGTTCAGCGCATCCGGTCGGCGGCCAGCTCGTCGAGCGTGCCGAGCAGTTCGATCATCGAATCCTGCGGCAGCCGGCGGCCGGGAAAGCGATCGGTGGCGTGGCGCCACACCATCACGAGATGCTGCAGCTTGGCCATGCCGAAACCCAGCGCCTGGAAATGCGCATCGGCGCCGGCCAGGAAGGCCAGGAACGCGGCCGGGCCTTTCTGCGCCCGGAACAGATCATCGAACGCGGTCTGGTAGCGCTGCAGGCGCTGGTCGAGATCGGCCAGCAGCCGCACGCAGCGCTGATGCAGGTCGGTCAGGTCCTTGTCGAGTTCCTTGCGGAAGGCGCGGTCCTGCACGCCGCTGAGATCGGTCGTGCGCAACCATTCCAGCAGCGCGCGCGCATGTTCGCCTTCGCGCGCATGTTCCCAGGTGAAGAAGATGACGCCCTTCCAGGCGTAGAAGATCTTGAGGCAGTCCTGGCGCGGCAGGCGAAACGCTTCGGCGAGATCTTCCAGCGCCGGAATGTCGCTCAGGTCCCACAGCTTCTGCAGCAGCCTGTCGACGGCGCCGCGCGCGCGTTGGGCTTCGTCGGCGAACAGCGCGTCGACGATGGCCTGGAACTGGGCCCGGATGAAGCCGACGATCTCGGCCCATTCTTCTTCGCTCAAGCGGAAATAGCGCGGATCGACCTCGATGCCGGCGCGCTCGAGCCGGTCGCGCAACAGGAACGGCGCCAGCGTCGGCAGCGAGTCGATCACTTCCAGCACGCGCGTGTCCTGGTCGAACGCTTCGCGCTGCTTGGACTGGTTGAGATCGACGAGGTTGGCGATGGCGGCGCGAAAACGCGGGTCGCCGAAGAAGATCGTCTGTCCGCCCGCGAGCGGCGCTTTGGGATCGAACGGCAGATAGACCTTGGTGCCGATGCGAGTCGGATCGCGGCCGCGACGCTCGTCTTCACGCACGTCCTTGATCAGCACCGAATGGTTCAGCGGACTGGTGCGGAACAGCGACGGGCCGGCATCACCGTTCAATTCGCGCAGCTCCGCTGTGACCGCGGCGCAATTCAACACGCGCGCCGAGCCTTGGCTCAGCGTCCGGGCCAGGCGGTCGTTGCTCACAAGATACGTCGTGCGGCGGGTTTCGGCATTCGCCAAGCTTCCCCGCCAGACCTGAAGGGATGGTGAATGTCGCGCCTCGTCGTGCTGCGCGGCGCCTCATGCATAGGGCCATCTCGCCTCGAGCGGTTCCTCCAGCATGGCGACCGTCCAGCCGAGGACCGCGAGCACGCGCGGGACGGGATGGTCGAGCGGCAGCAGCGCGGCCTGCCACGACAGCGCTTCGCTCGCGGCGAGGAAACGGACGGTCCCGGCAGCGCCGGCGGCCCTGCATTCGGTCGTCGCGTGGTCGAGCGTGCCGATCAGGGCGGCGGCCATTTCGGGCAGCGCGTCGACGAGTTCGAGGCCAGCAACCTTGCGGCCGAGTTGCCGGTCGACTTCGGTGCCGACCAGACGCACGCACCACCCTGCCGGCTCGCGCGCGAACAGCATCGCCTGCGCCAGCAGGCGCGGGATTTCGAGCAGCGGTTCGACGTCGGCGCGACGCACGACTCCATGCGCTGCCAGTTTGGCGCGCCACCACCGCAAGCCGGCAAGCGGCGCCGGCAGCGTGAGCGCATCGACGGGGATCGCATGGAATTCCTCGTTGGACTCCATTGTGCCGTCCTACGGCATGTTGCCGTACGACGCGCGCGTTTGCGGGCGCTTTTCACGCCGCGTTCATGGCGTCTCTGCATCGCGGCATGAATGCGGCCGCCCCATTTCGCGCGACGCGCGAACTCGCCTCGGCTCCACGCCGCGCCGCGCGCGGACCTTGTTTCAAGATTTGGCGCGGACGTACGAGTCCTGGTTGCGCCACTTGCGGCACCTGGATCCCTGCGTTCGCAGGGATGACGACGGGGGTGATTTGCGCACGCCCCCGACCGTCGTCCCTGCGAAAGCAGGGACCCAGGAGTCGCCGTTTGGAATTGTCGATCATCCTGCGCGGAGGGTCGTGGATCCCTCGCATCAAGTGCAGGTGCAGGCTCTGGGTCCCCCGCATCAAGTGCGGGGCAGGCTCTGCTTTCGCAGGGACGACGAGATGTGGTGCGGCGCTCTCTGTTCCGTCGTCCCTGCAGAACGCAGTGACGGCAGAGCCGCCCCTGCGTCAGGCTTTGGCGCGGATCGCGTCGCGGATCTCGGCCAGCAGCACTTCTTGATGGGTCGGGGCGGTTTCGGCGGGGGTTTGCTTGCGGAAGCGGTTCAGCTGCTTGACCAGCAGGAACACCGCGAAGGCGACGATGACGAACCGGATGATCGCGTTGATGAACATGCCGTAATTCAGCGTCACGGCGCCGGCCGCCTTGGCCGCCTCGGGCGTGTTTGCCACCGGGCCTTTCAGCGTCACGAAGAAATTCGAGAAATCGAGTCCGCCGAGCGCCAGGCCCAGCGGCGGCATCAAAATGTCGTTGACCAGGGAGTTGACGATGGTGGTGAAGGCGGCGCCGACGATGATGCCGACGGCAAGGTCGACGACGTTGCCCTTGACGGCGAACTCCCGGAATTCCTTCCACATCGCTTGGCTCTCCGTTTGCGGCGTCTGCCGAAGCAAGAACGCCGGCGTCGCTGATTCGTCATGCCCGGGCTCGTCCCGGGCATCCACGCGATTGGTGACTCACAACGCAGTGCGGATGCCCGCCAGGGAGCCTGCCGCGGACGGGATCCGGCGGCGCGCATGACGAGTTCTCTTTTCCGTCATGCCCGGGCTTGTCCCGGGCATCCACGCGACTTGCATCTTGTCACGGGAACCACGCTCGGCGACGCTTCGCGCATGCAAGGCGGTTGGGTCTACATCATGACCAATCGGCGTGACGGCACGTTGTATATCGGCGTGACCAGTGATCTTGCGCGCCGCGCCTGGGAACATCGCGAAGGCGCAGTCGAAGGGTTCACCAAACGCTACGGCCTGAAGCGACTCGTCTATGCCGAGCGGCACGACGATATTCGCGACGCGATCCAGCGCGAGACGAGTCTCAAACGTTGGCCGCGCGCGTGGAAAGTACGGCTGCTGCAGGCCGACAATCCAACCTGGGACGATCTCCCGACCGCTACGCCAACGGATAGAGCGGCGTAGCGTGGATGCCAGGGACGTGAAGCTTGCCCCCGCGAAAGCGGGGGCCCTGGCATGACGAGTTCTCTTTTTTCCGTCATGCCCGGGCTTGTCCCGGGCATCCACGCGACTTCCATCCACCTGGGACGATCGCTACGACCGCTACGCCAACGGATAGGGCGGCGTAGCGTGGATGCCAGGGACAAGCCCTGGCATGACGAGTTCTCTTTTTCTTTTCCGTCATGCCCGGGCTTGGCCCGGGCATCCACTGCGATTGGTGACTCGCAAGTAGCGTGGATGCCCGCCACAGAGCCTGCCCCGCACTTGATGCGGGGTGTCAGTGCTTGGAATTGTCGGCGCTCGCGCGCGGAAAGTTCTGGATCCCCCGCCTCACGTGCGGGGCAGGCTCTGCGTTCGCAGGGATGACGAGCCCCGACGAACCAGGCGTGCGCTCGCAGCGCCCTCAGTCGTCCTTCGGCATGTATTTCTGCTTCATCAGCAGCTCGTCGACGAAGTTTTCCCACTGATGCTTCACCGTGCTGCGGTGATAGCGCTCGGCATGCTTGATGCCGCGATGGCCGAGCTCCAGCCGGTCATTGTCCGGCATCGTGATCAATCGCTCGAGCCGGTCGGCCAGCTCTTCGACGTCATAGGGATCGAAATAAATCGGCACGTCTTCGTACACCGAGCGATGCACGGGAATGTCCGACGCCACGATCGGGCGGCCGTGATACATGCCCTCGATGCCGGAATAGTCGAAGCCTTCGACCAGGCTCGGGCTGACGACGCCGATCGCGTCGCGATACAGCCGGTGCAGCTCGCGATTTTCGACGTTCTCGAGGTGAATGACGTGGCCGCGCTTGACCAGCGGCGCCAGCGTATTGACCGAGTCCGTGACCTTCCAGCCGAGATTGGCGACGATCATCAACCGCGTCTGATCTTCCGGCCGACGCGCTTTCACGATGCGCCAGGCGCGCGCCAGCCGCGCATAGTTCTTGCGCGGCTCGAGCGTTGCGACCGACAGGACGTAGCGCTCGACGCGCGGGAAGGTGCGCGGCGCTTTCTTGCCCAGCGCGTCCAGCTTGAAATACTCGTCGTCGGGCAGGCGCGCTTTTTCGTTCTTCGACGCGGTGCGATGCCGCTCGGAATCGATGTCGTACGCGTCGTTCGCGTCATAGCCCGAAATGCGCGGCGAGCTGCGCGCCCGCACGATCTCGGTCACCGACATCGCCGACGGTTCGGTCGAGCGGCCGGTGTGCACGAAACAGGGAATCGCGATGCTGCGTTCTTCGACCTGCGGAAACAGGCGAACCAGTTCGGCGCGGACCGGATTCGAATCGCACACGAAGATGGTGCGCCCGTCTTCGGCGTTGAACTTGACCGTTTTGTAATGCGCGTCGGTCGGGACCATGTCCTGGAAGAAATGCGGATTGGTCAGCGGAATCGTGTCGTAATAGCGCACGATCGGCCGGGTCGAGCGCGGCAGGCGCCACGAGTAGTTGGCGAAGGTGAAATAGAAATCGAAGCCGCGCGTATCGATCGCCTGGTGAAAGCCCGTGTTCATCGCGATCACGTGCGCGACCGAACGCGACGAGTTCGAATAGACGTAGGGCTGGGCCGACACTTTCGGGCGGCGTTCGGCGTCGAGCGAGCTGGAGAAGACTTCCGACCAGATGAAGTCGGGGAACATGTCTTTCTCGAACGGCATCAGCGGCAGGCCGTGCCCCTGATAGGCGTAGCGCAGCCGGTTCACGATGCGCATCCAGCGCGCCCATTTCGGCTCGAAGCCTTCCTGCTCGAGCAGGTCCTTGACCTTGCCCAGGCGTGGCGCGGTGGTGCGGAAAACGAACTGGCTCTGGTCGTAAATACGCTCGTCGCTCTTCTGCTTCTTTGAAGGGCGGTTGGCGCGCAGCATCTTGGATTGCGGCCAGTTCACATAACCGGTCAGGTCGACCTTATGGATCTCGGTGAACAGGTCGAAGATCAGGCGGCATTCATGCGGGATGCCGCCATGCCCGTGCGCGACGGGCCACAGATCCATCAGCAGTTTCTTGTTCTGCTCACTCATTGCGGTCTTCGAGTCCTGATCACTGGCGCGGGTACGAAACACCCCGAGCCCCAGGCCGAACCTGGGCGCCCGGGGCGCGTGCTTCGTGTCTCGAGAAAGGCTTAGAACAGACCGGGCGGGGGCGCCAGCACGCCGACCAGCTCGACCGTGCCGCCATTGGGCAGCGACATCGTCGCCGTGGCGTGACCCGCGGCCGCCTGGGCGTGGGTGAGGTGCAACAATTCGACATCAATCATCACGACGTCGTCCGAGATCCGGTAGACGTCGAGCGACAGATCGTGGCTGTCGAACAGCACGATGCGCTTGGCACCGGCGAGCAGGTGGCCGTTGGCGTTGTCGATCGCGATCAGCGCCTGCGCGAACGCGTCCGGCGTGCCTGCTGCAAAGCTGACGCTGTAATCGATGATGTGGTCGAAGATCGCGATGCCGGTCTTCACCACCGTGTCGGCCGGCCGTGCAGCGGCTGCGGCCGCATCGGTCACGTGCACCGTCGTCGTGTCGACGGGCGGCGGCGTGGTCGCGTCGGAAGGCGCGGCCGGCGCCGGCTGCTCGGCCGGCGGCGCGAACACGACCTTCACCGTGACGCTGCCGTCGGACGCGGTGCCCGTATCGGCGCCGGCTATCGCGACGGTCTGGACGTTGAACAGTTCCTTGAACAGCTGCGACTGCAGGAACGTGCTGTGCGACGCGTCGGTCGTCAGCGTGACTTCGAACACTTTCGGCGCGGCGTCGGCGGTCGCCTTGGCCGTGCCGTTGTCGCCCGTCGGGGCGGCGGCGGCGGCTGCGGTGGCGTGCGCTTGCGGGACCACCTGCGCCAGGTCGCGCAGCAATTCCATCAGCCCCGGCGTGGCGCGAATCGCGTGGACCACGGCAGCCGCGTCGTCGCGCGCGGCCAAGGTCGCTTCGACCAGCGTGCTGATCGGCGTGGGGACGGTGGGGTTGAACGCGATCGTCGCAGCGGCGTGATCTTCGGCGCCATGGCTGCCGCCGCCGGCCACGAAATGCTCCGCCGTGATCGAAGCGGCCACCGCCAGCGACGTCGACGCGGTGCGCGAAAGATCGGCCAGGCTCTCGATCGTGACCGTGCCGGCCTCGGCGCCCCTGGCGGCCGCGATGGTGGTCGCCGAAACGTCGAACAGGTCGCCGGTCGCGACCGGCTGCGTGCCGACCGGCAGCGCCGCCATGGCGAAGGCGATGGCCGATTGCAGCGCGATCTGCTGGAAGCCCTGGTTCAGCGCTTCGCTGGTGTTCTGTTTGGAGGTGCCGGCGCTCTCGACCGAAGCGAGCAGCTTCTGGATCAGCGTCGGGGCCGACTTGGCGGCCTTGTCGGCAGGCGCCGCACCGCCCTGGTGCGAGTCGTCGCCGCCCTTGCCGAGCGGCGAGGCCTGGGCGTCCTGCATCGCGAACAGCGCGGTCGCGACGAAGGCGGTCAGCACGATGGCGGGGTGCAGCAGCAGGTTGCCGGCGCCACGGCCTTTGCCGATCGGCATCAGCATCGGCTTGGTGCGCAGCATCCGGTCGATGATCTCGCGCAGGTCGCGCCCGGTCACCACCTCGTCCTGGGACGCGCCGGCGGCGACAAAGCGGCCGTCGATGCGCGCGAAATGCGCGACCACGTCGGCGCTGTCGGGGTGGTAGAAGGCGAACCAGGGCTCGCCCTCGTCGGACACGCCCAGGTCGGTTTCGACCGCCAGCCCAGCCTGGTTGAGGCTGTCGGCCACGCGGTAGAATTCGGCCAGTTCCTGATTGGTCCAGCCGCGCGGTGGTTCCACCTGCGTGCGGCTGCGGGCTTCAAAGAAGCTCAGGATCGAACTGGTCATTTCCTATCCCTGTCGCTGGCCCTGAGAGCCGATTGTTCCGCCTGATTGCTACAGGCGTTTAGTCGTTCGATACCACCGTGAAGCGCGGGCGCGGGGCTGGCATGGCGGGAACGGTTGCAGTCGCAGTCTTCGGCGCCACCACCGGCTCGGGTGCCGGCGCGGTCGCACCGGCCTCACCGAACAGCAATCGGTAGGTGACCGGGTCGTAGTATCGCATCAGTTCTTTAACGAAATCTGCCGCGCGCAGGCCCAGCGCCGCCGACCAGGCCTCGTAGCGATCGGGCGGGATGCGGCCGCGGCCGACTTCGAGCTGCGAGATGAACGTATAGTAGTCCACGCCCACTTTCTGGGCCAACTCGCGCTGCGAAAGCTTCTGCGTTTCTCGCAATGACTTCAGCCACTTCCCGGCTTCACGCCGGAGCTTCTGCATGTCGTGCGAGGCTCGCTGCTGGGGGTGGGAGTACATGGGGGCAAACCTGGGCTCGAGACCGTATGAAAGTCACTGTACCTTCAGAACTGTGAGAATGTGTACAAGTTTTTCGTCCTGAAGCAGCGGTGGAATGCCTCGGTTCCAGGCGAAAGACGATTCAGATCAGGCAATTCCCCCGAATCGCTGCGGTGATTCTTCGGCCGGCCGGTCGGCCCGCGACGCTCTCCCGCCAAAACAGCTATATGAGTCCGAGTACAGTAATACCAATACGGCGGGAAAACGTAGTTCTCCCAGCCATTTACATCCCCATGTTGCACATTTGCCAAAGCGAAAAGTTTTTTGACAGGGGTATGCTTTTCGCTGTACACCCCGCGGCGACGTGGTTAGAACCGCGTCCAGGTTCTCAACTGCAGTAAGAGGGATGGCTTCATGGCCACTTCAGATTTCGTCACCCAACTCTATTCGAACATTTTCGGCCGGACGCCTTCGTCCTCCGAAATCAACTTCTGGGTCGGACGCATCGATCTCGGCGTCGAAACGTCGTCGCAGGTTGCTCTCGAATTCATCA
>JAQGIE010000107.1 GCA_028291365.1 Rhodospirillales bacterium | reverse complement strand
GGTGAACGAGCGGCACCGTGTCGAGCATGATTATTTCCAGGCGCTGGACGGCGAGCCGCTTTTCGTCACCACCGAGCGGCGCGTCGACGGCGTGCGGCATCACAACGTGCACAAGCTGATCCTGCCTCTCGGCCAAGACGGCGCAAAAGTCGACACGCTGCTGGTCCTGCTGGGCGCCGAGGCGGCGGGCGTGTAGCGCCCAGAGCGCGTTCCATCTACTTCGTCATCCCCGCGTACGCGGGGATCCAGGAGCATCCGCATCGGAATTGTCAGAGTTTCAGCGCGTCACCGCCTGGATCCCCGCTTTCGCGGGGATGACGAAGTAGCAATTAGCCCTAGCGCCCGTTCTTCTGGCGCCACGCCGCGAAGTCGGTGCGGGTCTGTTCTTCGATGGCCGGATAGAGACCAATGATCGGCCGGCCTTTCAGCACTTCCTCGATGACGAAATCCTCGAACACGGTCATCTCGACCGCTTCGTCGGCGAGTTCGTCGGCGAGATGCGCCGGCAGCACCACGACGCCTTCGGCGTCGCCGACGATGACGTCGCCCGGGAAGACCGGCGCGTCGCCGCACGCGATCGGCACGTTGAGATCGATCGCCTGATGCAAGGTCAGGTTGGTCGGTGCTGACGGCCGTTGGTGATAGGCAGGAATTGCAAGCTGCGCGATCTCGGGTGAATCGCGAAAGCCGCCATCGGTGACGATGCCCGCAACGCCGCGCACCATCAGCCGCGATACCAGGATCGAACCCGCCGAAGCGGCGCGCGCATCCTTGCGGCTGTCGATCACCAGCACCGCACCCGGTGGGCAGGTCTCGATGGCGACGCGCTGCGGATGTTCGCGGCTTTGGAAAACCGAGAGCGGGTTCAGATCTTCGCGCGCCGGGATGTAGCGCAAGGTGAAAGCCTCACCGACCATCGGCCCCGCCGCAGGATTCAGCTTCCGTACGTCCTGGATGAACTGCGTGCGCAGGCCGCGCTTGTAGAGCGCCGTGGTCAGGGTTGCGACGCTGACCGTCTTGAGCTTGTCGCGTGTTGCGGTGGAGAGCGCCATGACCCCTCAAAAAATGTCGGGCTCGGCGCAGGCGGCGCCGAAATCGGTTTCGAGAAAATCGAAATCGCAGCCTTCATTGGCCTGCCTTATGTGGCGGCCGAACATCCAGCCATAGCCGCGCGCGTGGCGTTCCGGGCGCGGCTGCCACGCGGCGCGGCGGCGCGCGAGTTCGTCGGCATCGACGCGAAGATCGATGCTGCGCGCCGCGACGTCGATCGCGATCAGATCGTCGTCGCGCACCAGCGCCAGCGGTCCGCCGATCTGCGCCTCGGGCGCGACATGCAGCACGCAGGCGCCGTACGAGGTGCCGCTCATGCGCGCGTCCGAAATCCGCACCATGTCACGCACGCCTTGGCGCAGCAGTTTTTTCGGGATCGGCAGCATGCCCCATTCGGGCATGCCCGGCCCGCCGCGCGGCCCCGCATTGCGCAGCACGATGACGTGATCCGGCGTGACGTCGAGATCGTCGCGATCGAGCGTCGCCTTCATGGTCGGTACGTCGTCGAACACCATCGCCGGCCCGACGTGACGCAGCAGATGCGGCGCGCAGGCGCTGGGCTTGATGACGCAGCCGTCGGGCGCGAGATTGCCGCGCAGCACCGCCAGCGCGCCCTCGCGATAGACCGGATTGTCGAGCGGGCGGATCACGTCGTCGTCATGGATCGCGGCGTCGGCAAGATTTTCGCCAACCGTGGTGCCCGCCACGGTCATGGCGTCGAGCTGCAGCATGTCGCGCAGCCGCAGCATCAGGCCCGGCAGCCCGCCGGCATAGAAGAAATCCTCCATCAGGTAACGCTCGCCGCTGGGCCGCACATTCGCCAGCACCGGCACGCGCCGGCTGGCTTCGTCGAACGAATCGAGGGCAAGCGGCACACCGGCCCGACGTGCCATCGCGACCAGGTGGATGATCGCATTGGTCGAACAGCCCATCGCCATCGCGACGGTGACCGCATTGTCGAACGCGGCGCGAGTCTGGACGCGGTCGGGCGTCAGATCTTCCCAGATCATCTCGACCGCGCGCCGCCCCGCCGCGGCGGCCATGCGCGCATGCGCGGCGTCGACGGCGGGAATCGACGAGGCGCCCGGCAACGTCATGCCCAGCGCGTCGGCGATCGCGGTCATGGTGCTGGCGGTACCCATCGTCATGCAGTGGCCAGGACTGCGCGCGATCCCCGCTTCGATGTCGTTCCAGTCGCGTTCGCTCAAATTGCCGGCGCGGCGTTCGTCCCAGTATTTCCAAGCGTCGGCGCCCGAGCCCAAGGCCCGGCCGCGCCAGTTCCCGCGGATCATCGGACCGGCGGGCAGAAAAATCGCGGGCAGGCCGGCGCTGGTCGCGCCCATCAGCAAGCCCGGCGTGGTCTTGTCGCAACCGCCCATCAGCACCGCACCGTCGACCGGGTGCGAGCGCAGCAGCTCTTCGACCTCCATCGCCAGCAGGTTGCGATAGAGCATCGTGGTCGGCTTGACGAAATTCTCCGACAGCGACAGCGCCGGCAGCTCGAGCGGAAAACCGCCCGCCTGCAGCACGCCGCGCTTCACCTCGTCGACGCGGGTCTTGAAATGCGCATGACAGGGATTGATGTCGGACCAGGTATTGACGATGGCGACGACCGGCTTGCCGACCCAGTCTTCGGGACCGTAGCCCATCTGCATGACGCGCGACCGGTGGCCGAAGCCCCGCAGATCGTCGGGCGCAAACCATCGCGCGCTGCGTAGCTGTTCGTAGCTCTTGCGTGTGGTCATCCCATGCTCTTCCGCGCGCAAAGCGCGCAACCGCAACAGAAAGATTCAACCACAGAGAACACAGAGGACGCAGAGGAAGACTGTTCGCGCTTCGCGCGCTTCATGACTCTGTGATCTCTGTGTCCTCTGTGGTGAAACTTCGTTCAACTAGCGTCACGAACCCGCGAGATCGTGCGCGACGGGCAGGTAATAGTCTTTCCAGCTCGCGGGCTTGGTCTTGAGCGTGCCGGTGGTGAACAGATGTTCGGCGAAGCGCATCGTGCCGTGCGGCGCCGCGTCGTAATCCATCATGCCGGGCTGTTTCAGCAATTCGAGCAGCTCGTCGACCGGCGTCTTGTCGTTCGAGATCTCGCGATAGGTCTCGACCGCCTTGCGTGGATCGCTGCGGATCATCTGCAGCGCTTCCAGCGTCGCCGCCTTGATCGCTTCGATCACTTTCGGATTGGCTTCGGCATAGGTGGTGGTGGTGAAGAAATGCGCCTGGGTCAGGCCTTCCGGGATCACGTCCTTCGAGGTCAGGATGGCGCGTGCCCCGGACACGTTCTTCTGCTCCAGATACGCGTAAGGCGGCGTGGTGAAGTGCGACTTCACCTCATGGCTGGGATTGGTCAACGCGATATAGGCGTCGGGATGGCCAAGCTGGACCGTGTTGGGATCGAGCTTGCCCCACTGATCGGCGCCGAACTGTTTCGCCGACGCGATCTGCAGCAGGATCGCCTGGGTCGACACTTTCACCGTCGGCACCGCGATCTTGTCGGCGGGACCGTAATCCTTGAGCGACTGGATCTTGGGATCACGCGTCATCAGCGCCATCGGCTGCGCCGAGCAGGCGACGATGCCTTTGACGCCGCCTTTGGTGCGGTCCCACAGCAGCAGCAGGTTGCCGACGCCGGTATTGAGCACGTCGACATTGCCCGACAGCAGCGCGTCGGTCGCGGCGCTGCCGCCCGAGAAGGTCAGCCATGACAGCACCAGATCGTTCACGCCCAGACGCTTGGCGTGTTTTTCGATCAGCTTTTCTTTTTCGATCACGTGGGTCGGCAGATATGGAATGCCGGGCTGGCGCGTGATCGAAAGCTTGGTTTCGGCAACCGCCGGCAGCGAAGCCAGCGACAGCGCGCCCAACAGCGCGGCGACGATGCGCGGCCGCCAGTTTCTTGTTGTCCTGGAAATCATCGAGCCCCTCCCAGATTGCGCCGGATTTTCCGGTCGTTTTCAGGCGCCGGATCGGCGCTTTCGGGACGCTAATGCATTAGTGCATCAGCTCACAAGCATAGTGTAGAGTCGGGCCCATGCCCCAGCTTCGCACCCGCAGCGAGCAATTGAATCGGCATCTCCGTGCCGCGCCGCAGCTGTTCGAGAGGCTGCGCGAGCGCATCATCGCGCTCGACCTGCCCCCCGGCGCGCCGCTGTCGCGTGTCGAGCTGATGGCCGAGTTCGGCACCAGCGTGACGCCGATCCGCGATGCGCTGCAGCGGCTCGCGGAAGAAGGGCTGGTCGAGATCTATCCGCAGCACGCGACGGTCGTGAGCCGCATCGACCTTGCCCAGGCGGCGCAGACGCAGTTCCTGCGCCGCTCGATCGAGCTCGAAATCGCCGCCACCCTGGCACGCGCCGCCGATCACGCGACGTTCGATGCGCTGCGCGCGATCCTGGCGCGCCATCGCGCGGCGCTGAACGACCTCACCGAGTTCAAGCGGCTCGACATGCGTTTTCACCAAGCCATGTACGAGGCGGCCGGCGTGCCGGATCTGTGGGCACTGGTGCGCAGCCGATCGGGTCATATCGACCGCCTGCGTGCGCTGCATCTGCCGATCGCGGGCAAGGCCAAGGCGATTTTGCGCGATCACGGCCGCATTCTCGATGCGCTCGAAGCGCGCGATACGGCGGCGGCGCAGCGCGCGGTGCACGAGCATCTGTCGGGGACGCTGACCCAGGTGGCGGCGATCGCGAAGCGCCATCCGGAGTACGTGCGCCAGTCGTAACGCGAGGCCGCTTGCGGCTTCGTCCGCTCCCACCCTAGGCTCGCCCATGCTTCGCACCGTAGCGGCCACGTGCCTGCTGCTGATCGCCGGCGCCGCGCATGCCGCCGTCGATCGCATCGAGATCCTGTCGCGGACGCCGTTCTCGGGCGGCGCGGCTTTCGGCGAGGTTGGCGCCTACGAAAAGCTGCGCGGCCGCGTCTGGTACGTGATTGATCCCAAACATCCGTCCAATCGCGCCGTGGCCGACATCGACTACGCGCCGACCGACGCGCAGGGGCTGGTGCGTTTTTCCGCCGACCTGCAGATTCTGCGTCCGGTCGATCCTGCCAAGGCGAGCGGCACGTTTCTGTACGAGGTCAGCAATCGTGGCGGCACCGGCGCGCTGCAGCGCTTCGCCGAAGCAAAGAACGGCAACGAGCCCGGCAACGGATTTCTGATGCAGCGCGGCCTGACCTTGTTGTGGTCGGGCTGGGCGGCGGACGTCGAGCGCAGCCCCGACGCGCTGGTGGCGCAGCTGCCGATCGCGACCGATCACGGCGCCCCGATCACCGGACGCGTCGCCTACGAGATCATCGTCGACGCACCGAGCGACGAAGCGGTGTTTACCGGTATGCGCGGCACCGCCTATCCGCGCGCCGACAAGCAAGACGCGGTGCTGACCGAACGCGACACGCCGGAAGGCGCCAGACGCGTCATCGACGCGGCGCGCTGGTCGTTCGCGAGCGACGTCGATGCGGCGAAACCCGGCAAGCTGAAGCTGCAGGGCGGCTTCAAGCCGGGGACGATCTACGAACTCGTCTACACGGCGCGCGACCCGCACCTGGTCGGGCTGGGCCTGGTCGGCATTCGCGATCTGCTCGCCTACGTCCGGGACAACGGCGTCGAAGGCGCTGTACCCGCTCGCAACGTACTCGCGTTCGGCATTTCGCAGTCGGGTCGCGTGCTGAACACGATGCTGGCGACCGGCCTTGCGGTGGACGAGCGCGGCCGTCTTGCCTTCGACGGCGCGCTGATTCACGTCTCGGGTGCGGGCAAGGGCAGTTTCGACCATCGCTTCGCGATGACCAGCCGGCATTTCTCGATGCTGGAAGACCATATCTACCCGACCGAATTCTTCCCCATGTCGCCGACCAGCGCGGTCGATGCAGTGACCGGCGAAGCCGGCTCGCTGCTCGACGCGACGCGCGCCAAGGGGGCCGCGCCCAAGCTGATCTGGGTCAATGATGCCAGCGAATATTGGAATCGCGCCGCCTCGCTGCTGCATACCGATCCGCTGGGCCGGTTCGATCTCGCCGAGCCGGAAGATGCGCGCATCTACGCCATTCTCGGCGCGCAGCATTATCCGGGTCGCGAACGCACGCGCGCCAACTTCGCCAATTGCGTCGACCCGCTGCAATTCCAGCCGGTGATGCGGGCAATCCTGGTGGCGCTGGAAGATTGGGTGCGCACGGGCAAGGCGCCGCCGCCCAATGCGCATCCACGTATCGCTGACGGAACCCTGATCGCCGTTGCCGACTACAAGCGTGAATTTCCCAAGTTGACGGACGTCGCCCTGCCGGCCGGGAACCTGGTGCCGCCGCGACTCGATCTGGGATCACGCTGGGCGAGTGAACGCATCGTCGAACAGGTGCCGCCTTCGGTCACCGGTCATTACACGACGCTGGTGCCCGCGCCCGATCACGACGGCAACGATCGCGGCGGCATCCTTCCGGCCGAAGTTTTGGCGCCGTTGGGCACGCGGACGGGCTGGAACACACGTACGGAGACGGTCGGCTTTGCCGGATCGACCGGACGATTCGACGGCTCCTTCCTGCCGTTTGCGCGAACCGAAGCGGAGCGCCGCGCCGCCAACGATCCGCGCCCGTCCTTGGCGGCGCGATGGAAGGATCGTGCCGACTACGAACGCGCGGTGCGCGAGGCGGCGCAGCGCAATGTGGTGCAGGGGTTTTTGCTGGCGGCCGACGTCGACGCGCTGGTCGCGCGCGCCGGGCGCTTCTACGACCGCGTGCGCGCGCACGATCCAAAGGACCGCAACTGCGACTATCTTTACGATCCGGACTAAAGGAGGACCCGATCCAATTGGATCGAATCACGCTCTAGGCGCGCGCCAGCGGGTCGAGCGGGCAGGGATTACCCTCATCGTCGACCGCGACGAAGGTGAATTCCGCTGAGGTCACTTTGAAACGCTGGCCGTTGCCGCCGCGCAGCGCCCACGTTTCGATATGCAGCGACAGCGACGTGGTGCCGGCGCGCGTGATGTCGGTGTAGCAGCACACCACGTCGCCGACATGAACCGGCGCCATAAACGTCATGTCGGTCACCGCGACGGTGACGACGCGGCTGTTGGCACGGCGGCCCGCACTGATCGCGCCTGCCGAATCCATCAGCGACATGATCCAGCCGCCAAAAATATTGCCGTGCGGGTTGGTGTCGGCCGGCATCGCCAGCACCCGCACCGCGAGTTCACCGGCGGGACCCGGCACGGCGCGAAGGAACTCCGCTTCCTGGGTCGTATAAGGCCACATAGGCCACCTCCATAACTACGCCCTCTATTGTGCGTTGCAGCATGGAATAAATCAAGTGGGGCACGGTTCTGCGGCGTATCTATTGTGCGTTGCACAAGCATTGGGCAGACGCCTGCTCGCGAGTCACTTGGTGGGGCTGGCCAGCTTTCGGAACTCGCTGCGGCAATGCGCCAGGAAGGATTGCGTCACTTTGGCGAGCGGCGCTTCCGACGCAGTGAGGAATCCATACTCATGCAACATGCGTGGACGAAAGCGGCGCATCTGCATCCCGCCGCGCACATAGGTGCACGCCATCAGCTCGTTGAGAATCGCAACGCCGACACCGTGCGCCGCGAAGGCGCAGGCCGAGCCGACCGTCTGGGTTTCGAGCCGCACGCGCGGCGCAATGCCGGCGCGATCGAATGCCGCGTCGATCACGGCGCGCGATCGACGCCCTTGTCCGAGCAGGATCAGCGGCATGTCGGCGAGATCGGCGGGACCGATCACCGTCAGTTTGGCGAGCGGATGACGCGGCGGCAGCACGCAGACCGTTTCGTTGGTGATGAGATGTTCGGCGCTGACGCCCGGATGATCGACGGGCAGCCGGCCGAATCCGCAATCGACGGCGCGCGTCGCAATCAGCTGGTTCGCGGTTTCGACGTCGCGCGGCGAGATCGACAGGCGCAGTTGCGGATTCTGCGCCAGGAATGACGCGACGATCGGCGCCAGCGGTCCTTCGACCAGGCTCGGCGGTGCCACGATGCGCAACTCGCCGACCGCGCCGTCACCGAGATTGCGCGCCAGAGTCGCGATCCGGTCCAGCCGGCCCAGCGCGACATCGACTTCGTCGGCGAGAATGCGCGCCTCCGGCGTCGGGACCAGCCGGCCCTTCTCGCGCCAGAAGAGTTCGAAACCGACATCGCGCTCGAGCCGTGCCAGCAGACGCGACACGGCGGGCTGGCTGATGCCGAGCTCGCGCGACGCCGCCGTGGCCGAGCCGCATTGCAGCGTGTGGCGAAAGGCATCGAGCGCGCGGAGATTGAGCTTCACGCTCCGAAGCTAGCGCGTTTTCCCGCGAAAGCCTGCCCCGTACTGGTTACGGGGTGGGTACCGGCTCGCGGAGGGAAAACGCGCAAAACAAAAGGACGAGAGAGCATGATCCGGTTCACGGATCATGCTCTAGAGGAGCACACGAAGCGTGTCGCCGCGCCGCTCGAAGCGCGTTCCATAGGTGGATGATGCGGCTTCGACGCGACCGAGAATGCGCGCCGCCTCGGCGCCGTGCGCGATGACCGGTCGGCCGCGCGTGACCTCCGGGTTCGGTGCTTCGCCGCGCTCGTTGAGCAGCAGCGGCACGAGTTCCAACGCACGCAGCTTGCCGCTTTCGAACTGCAGATCGGCAATCGCGCTCTCCCACGCCGCGTCGGGATAGCGGCCCGACTTGGTGCGCGTCTGGAACATCAGACTGGCGAGGTCGTAGAGAATGGCGCGCCCGTTGCGCAGCTCGATTCCCTGCAGCGAGGGAAATCCGTGCCCGACGAACAGATGGGCGCCGCGATCGACGCAGCGCCGCGCCCAGGCTTCGAGCCAGGGCGGCGGCAGCGACGGATCGGGTTCGTGCCAATCGTGATTGTGGTGATAGGCGATGACGAGATCGGCGTTTCGCGCGGCACGGTCGATCTCGCCGAGAATGCGCGCCTCGTCCTGCGCGTCGAGCCTGCCGCCTTGCTGGCGCAGCTCGTTGACGCCGGCACGTTCGGCGGTGGCGGCGCCGCCTGGGCGGATCTTGCCGGTCGCCATCGAGACCAGCGCGACGCGGCCGGCCGGCGCGGTGAGAAAGGCCGGCGCGCTTGCGGCAGCGAGGTTGCGGCCGGTGCCGGCATGGGCAAAGCCGGCCGCTTCCAGCGCGTCGAGCGTGCTGACGATGCCGCCGCTGCCGAGATCGAAAGCGTGGTTGCTCGACACGGCGAGCAGGTTGACCGACAGCGCGCGCAGCGTGCGCAGCACGCCGGGCGGGGCCGCGTGCAGCGTTTCGAGATCGCGCGTCGGCGCTTCCGTGCCGGCGCCTTCGATCACGGTTTCGAGTTCGCTGAACACCACGTCGGCGCCGCGCAGCCGTCGGGCGAGTTCGGCAAAGCCGGGATAGTCACCCAGCTCGTGCTGCAGCAGCGCCTGGCCCAGCGCATGGACGCGAAAGCTGCGCGCCTTGGCGTGCAGGGACGGCGTCACCGCCAAAGCTGCCGTCCCGGCCAGAAAGGCGCGGCGCTGCATCGTCAATAATGCGTCAGGACGGCGACCGCCATCGCGATCAGCGCCAGAACCGTGAGCAGCCCGACCAGCGGCAGCGCGAAGCGAAACCACTGCGAATACGAAATGCCGCCGGTGGCGAGAAACGCCAGCAACATGCCCGAGGTCGGCGAGATCGTGTTGACCAGGCCGTTGCCGAGCAGAAAGGCCAGCACGGTCGATTGTCCGGTGACGCCCGACATTTGCGCGATCGGCCCCAGGATCGGCATCGAAAGGGCTGCTTTCGCCGAGGTCGACGGAATCAGCAAGGTCAGCACCATCTCGATTCCCATCAGCACGTGGCCGACCAGCACCGGCGCCAGCCCTTCGGCCTGGCGCGCCAGCGCGTGAATCAGCGTGTCGAGCACACGGCCTTCGCGCAGCACGATTTCGACGCCCACCGCCATGCCGACCAGCAGCCCTGCCAGTACCATCGATTTCATGCCGTCGATGAAATGATGCACCGCCTTGCCCGGGGCGAGGCCGGCAGCGAGCGCGATCGAGGCCGCCAGCGCGATATAGACGGCGGTGAATTCGGCGTAGTGCCAGTGGAGAAAAGCCGACCCGCTGACCAGGATCGTGGTGCCGGCGGCAAGCACCAGCATGATGGCACGCTGGCGGCTGGTGAGTTTGGGCGCGTCGTGCACCGCCGAAGTTTCGTCGCGCTGGCGCGCCAGCCGCAGCACGAAGACCATGCCGATGCCGAGAAAGATCACCCACAGCGCGAAGCGGAATCCAAGGCCGCTCAGGATCGGCACGCCCACGATCGGCTGCGCCACGACCAGCGCGACCGGATTCGCGACCGAACAGAGATAGCCGATCTTGGCCGCGACGGTGACGAGCGCGAAACCGAAGAACGGCGTCAGCCCCATCGCGCGCGACAGGCTGAGCATCATCGGAATGACGAGCAGATATTCCGAGATCAGGCCGAGAAAGGTACTGCCGGCCGAGATGGCGATCATCAGCGCCGGCGCCACCAGCCCGACACGGCCGCGCGTCACGGTTGCAAGCCGCGCGATCGCGGCTTCGAGCGCGCCGGTGGCGCGCAGCACGCCGAACATGCCGCCGAGAAACAGCAACATGCCGATCAGACCGGCGGCGCGCACCATGCCGGCGGGAATCGCGGTCACGATCGCGGCCGGGCTGGCCGGCCGCGCCGCGTCCGGCGCGGCTTTGGCCGGCAGCAGCGCCGTCAGGTCGTGCGGCTTGTCGAGTTGCTGGAACGTGCCGGGCACGACGAGGCCCTTGGCGTCGCGCTGATAGGTGCCCGACGGAATGATCCAGGTCAGCGCCACCGCCACGGTCAACGCCGCGAACATCATCAGCACCGGATCGAGCGACCAGCGCCGCGCCGCCTTCACGTGTGAGACCGAAGGGGCGGTGGCGTGGCTCATTCGTCCTCGTCGGCGACCGGGATCTGGATTCGCGACGCGCGCGTCGCGTCGAGATAGAGGCGATTGTGCGCCACGTGCCGCGTGTCGGGCCAGCCTTGCGGACCGCACGTACCCGGATTGGGATCAAAATGCGGAAAGGACGAGCTGGCGATTTCGACGCGCAGCCGGTGACCGGCTTCGAATCGGTTGGCGGTCGGAAAACTCGTGAGCGCAATCTCGTAGACGCGGCCGGGTTCGAGCGGTGCGGGCTCGGTGAAGCTGTCGCGATAGCGCAGCCGCAGCACCGCGTGGCACAGATTCATCGCAAAGCCGCTCGCATGCACGTCGAGCAGCCGCACCACGAGATCGGTGTCGGGACGGTCCGACGAAACGAACAGGCGCAGTTCGGCCGCGCCGAGCAGGGTCAGCGCGTGCGCCAGGGGTTCAGTTTCGAAACGCAGCACGTCGTCGCGCAGCGCGAGCGGTCCGAACGGCTCGCAAGCGCCGAACAGGCCGGGCCGCGTCACCTGGTCGAAGGCACCGGCCTCCATCAGCGGCGCGCCCGACGCGATGGCGCCGCCGATCGTCGGCACCGGATGATCGGGATCGTGCGTCCAGCCGAGCGACGCTTTCTCCTCCGCCGGCGCCGCAGCGGCGAGCGTGCCGTCGCGATGCAGATGCAGCGTCCGCATCGTGACGCCGTCGGGCGGGAATTGTGCGGCGTCGCGCCAGGCGCCGCCATGCACGACGCGACCATTGCCATCGCGTCGTCCGTCGCCGCCGCCCATCACGAACAGCCGCACCTTCGGCGCCGGCACGATGCGCGAGTCGGGCTTCAGCCAACGCGCGAACCAGTCGAGCCGCAGCGCGTCGTAATCGCGCGCGACCGAGCCGTCCAACGTGGCGTCGGGTCCAAATTCGACCTCGCCGGCATAGGATTCCGAGCGCCGCCCGTGCGTCCACGGCCCCATCACCAGCGCCATCTCGCTGCCTTTGGCTTCAGCCAGCGCCGCAAATGTCGCGATCGTCGTCGAGGCGTAAGGATCGTACCAGCTGCCGATCAGCAGGCTGGGTACGTCGGCGAGTTCGGACAAATACCGCCGCGCGCAAAGATCGGGCCGCTGCCAGAACGGCCCGTCTTCGGCATGGCGCCATTGCTGCAGCACGTAATCTTCGAATTCGGGCGCGGCGGCGAGCGGCGACACGCCGTCCGACCACGGCCAGCGCCCCACCCAATCTTCGATCCGCGCCGCCTCAAGCGCCGCGCGCCGCACCGGATCGCGCGCGGTTTCGGGGGCCAGCCGCGCATGTTTGATCGCCCAGGTGAGTTGCTTCAGCTCGAGACAGCCGCCTTGGCGGATGCCGGCCTGGAACGCATCCCAGAACCCGCCCGAATCCAGCGCCATGCAGGCGAGGCCGCGCGGGTTCAGGCAGGCGGCGGCGAGTTGCGCATGCGCTTCGTAGGACAGGCCGTAGGTGCCGACGCGCCCGTTGCACCAGGGCTGCTGCGCCACCCATTCGATCGTGTCGTGACCGTCTTCGGCCTCGTGCACGTATTTGCTGAATTCGCCTTCGGATCGGTAGCGGCCGCGGCAATCCTGCACCACCACGACATACCCTTCGCGGGCGAATTTCGCGGCCACGTCCGAGCGACGCCGTGGCGTCGGATCGGCGACGCTGATCTCGGCCATGCCGACGCCGGTCTTGTCGTAGGGTGTCCGTTGCAGCAGCGCCGGGAGCGGACCCGAGATGCCGAGCGGCCGGTAGATGTCGGCCACCAGCCGCGTGCCGTCGCGCATTGCGATCGGCACGTCGGTCTCGACCGCGACTCCGTCTCGGTTCAGCGTCGCGGTCGAGCCCGGCACGTCGGAACTTCGGCTGCTCAGAACTTGGCCTGAACGCGCACGTACATGAACGTCCCGCGGATGTCGTACGTGTACATGTCGAAATTGATCGGATTGTTGGCCGCCGAGGCCGGCGGCATCTTGTTGAAGATATTGTCGACGCCGAGCGTCACGTTCGTGTTGTAGGCGTCGAAATTGTAGCCGAGTTGCACGTCCTGATAGACGATCGCTGCAACGCGTCCGCCATTGACCGCATTGTTCGGAATGTCGGCGCTGCCGCCGATATAACGGGCCTTCCAGCCCGCTTCCCATGCGTTGCGATCCCAGCGCACAGAACCGAGGCCTTTCCAGCGCGGGAAGGTGGCGCGCGGCTGATCCGATTTGCCGGCACGTTCATCGACCAGCGTCGTGCCGTCGGTCTGCGGCACGAAGTTGGTGTAGTGCAGCAGGCGCGACGCATCGATCACGGTGGTGAAGTGACCGAGCTCGGTGTTGAAGCCATAGCGAGCTGAGAGATCGACGCCTTCGACTTCGATACGGCTGAAATTGGCCACGGCCTGCAGCAGCGACTGCACTTCACCGGTCGCCGCGCGCTTGATGAAGGCGCAGGACGGACCGTTGGTGTTGGCGCACTGGGTCAGGATCTGCTGCGCCGTCTGGCTGGCGATCGCATCGAAGATTTTGATCTTGAACCAGTCGGCGGTGAAGGTCGCACCGGGCAGGAAGGACGGCGTCAGCGCCGCGCCCGCGCTCAACGTGCGTGCGGTTTCCGGCTTCAGCGAAGTGTTGCCGCCGATGATGCCGTGGATCAGCCCGTTGCCGAACTGGTTCTGGTTGTAGCTTGTCGGCACGCCGGCGCAGCCGGGCAGATTGCGGCCGCCGCCATTGCACGGATCGCTCGCCTGGAAGTCGGTGTTTCGCCGTCCCTGGAACAGTTCGAGGATCGACGGCGCGCGGAAGCCTTCGGAATAGGTGCCGCGCAACAGCACGTCGGTCACCGGGCGATACGCGACGCCGACCTTGG
>JAQGIE010000098.1 GCA_028291365.1 Rhodospirillales bacterium | reverse complement strand
GCATTGGGGCGGGCTGCGCCTGGCTTATCGGATGGACCGCTGAAGCGACCCCGGCGACGGATCTAGAAACGCGGAACGGGCCGGCCTCGATCGAGACCGGCCCGTTTCCGGGGAAATCGGCCCGGGCGCTGTCGCGCCCGGCGAGTTCTCAGCCCTGGCGGGCCTTGAAGCGCGGGTTCTGCTTGTTGTTGACGGAGACGCGGCCCTTGCGGCGCACCACGCGGCAGGCCTTGTGGCGGGTCTTCAGCGTCTTCAACGAACTGACGATCTTCACGGCGCGGCTCCCGGAGTGATTTCCCGCGGGAAATCGCTCCTCGATTCAATAAAAAGTGCCGTCGATTCACGTGGATCGCCGGGCGATGCACGAGCGAAGGCACCAAGAAGGCGCGGAACCTAGCGGCGGCTCCCGGCCTGGTCAAGCCGACTCATCCGGGTTTGATCGCGTGGAAACGATAGAGTTTCAGCCCTTTCATCAGGGCTTCGGCCCGTTTGGCCCACAGCCCGACCTCGCTCGTGACGGCGGTGCGGGTCTCCTCATCCAGCTCGTGGTTCTCCAGGTGCTTCTGCAGGATCGACAGGGCGCTGGCGATCGAGCTGATCTGGTAGGCGGTGCCGTCCTCGGCGACGCGGACGTCGAATCCCAGCCGCCTGAATGTCTCCTTGGCCTCGTCGATCGACCAGGGGAACGGCTCCTGCGGTTCGACGTCGCTCCATGCTTTGAGGTTCGGGAGGACGTCTTGGCTGGTCAGGACATAGTCGATCAACATCACCTGGCCGCCCGGCTTCATCGACTCGTTGATCTTGCGGAACAGCGCGCCTTTGTCCGCAACCGTGAACAGCGTCTCTTTGGCGAAGATCGCGTCATAGCGGCGGTCGATCTTGAAGGCGTTGGGATCGTAGTGGCTGATCGGCGCCTGTTTCCTCAGGCCGCCCTTCTTCGAATACTCCATGCCGTACTGGGCCAGCATCGGGTTCGCTTCCAAGCCCGTGACCCAGGCGCCGTAGACGCGATGGATGGTGCGGGTCAGCCCGCCGAGGCCGGCCGACAGGTCCAGCACGCTCATCGCCTTGGTGAGGCCCAGCGGCTTGACCAGGCCTTCCATGTAATCGCGGCCGCCCGGCGTGGTCAGGCCTTCGCCCCACATCTTCTCCGCGACCTCGATGCGGGTCGCGGTCCAAAGCGGCTTGCCGAAGCGATCCAGCGCGCCGGTGCTTCCGGCCGGCGCCGGCAACGGCGCCGCGTCCGTCGCTGCCTGGAACGCAGCCTCCTCGGCCTCGGCCTTTTCGCGAGCCTGGAGAGGCGATAGATCGTAGCCCTCCCACCACGCCACCAATCGATCGCGCATGGACAGGCGGAACGGGCCTCTGGGCGCGTCGGACGGATCGGTTTCTTCGATGGGATTTGTCATGGGCTCTGCGAGCAATGCTCGCGATGCTTTGTTAATCGCGCGTAAAAGATTTGGTCATGACCCAGCATCGTATCGTTGAAGTCGGCGGACTCGAGATCGCAAACGACAGGAATCTGGCCCTCATCGCCGGACCCTGCGTGCTGGAGAGCCGTGCGCATGCGCTCGAGACGGCCCAGGCGATCCACGAAATCGCCAAGCGCGTCGGCGTCGGGCTGATCTACAAAACGTCGTTCGACAAGGCCAACCGGACCTCGAATGCCAGTGCGCGCGGCATGGGCATGGCGAAAGCGCTGCCCATTCTGGCGGAAGTGCGCGAGAAATTCGGCATTCCCGTTCTGACCGACGTGCACGAGCCGTCGCATTGCGCGCCGGTCGCCGAAGCGGTCGACGTCCTGCAGATCCCCGCTTTTCTGTCGCGCCAGACCGACTTGCTGATCGCCGCCGCTGAAACCGGAAGCGCCATCAACATCAAGAAAGGTCAGTTCCTGGCGCCGTGGGACATGGCGAACGTCGCCAAGAAATGCAGCGACGCGGGCAACGACCGGCTCATGCTGTGCGAGCGCGGTGTTTCATTCGGTTACAATACGCTGGTCAGCGACATGCGCGCGCTGCCTGTTCTGGCAAAGACGGGCTACCCGATCGTGTTCGACGCCACGCATTCGGTGCAGCAGCCCGGCGGGCAGGGCACCACCAGCGGCGGCCAGCGCGAATTCGTGCCGGTGCTCGCGCGTGCCGCGATCTCGGTCGGCGTCGCTGCGGTATTCATCGAGACGCACCAGGATCCCGATCACGCGCCATCGGACGGACCCAACATGGTGCGGCTGGACCGGCTCGAAGCATTGCTCCAGACGCTGGTCGCATTCGACAAGCTCGCCAAGGCGAATCCGATCCGCCTCGACGCGTAATCAGCACGCGTACGCAGCGCCGCCGGCGGACCGGCGGCCGGCTACATCAGGCCGGCGCGCAACAGGTCGTGGATGTGCAGGATTCCAACCGGAACGCTTTGCTCGACCACGAACAGGCTGGTGATCGGCCGCCGATCGCCCGGTGCCATCAGGCCCAGCGCCTCCGATGCCAGATGATCCGGCCCGATCGTGCGCGGCGACGCGGTCATCACGTCTGCGACGCGCTCGGTGGTGAGCGACGGGCTCATATGCCGGCGCAAATCGCCGTCGGTGACGATGCCGATCAGACGCTTCGAGCCATCGACCACGCCGACGCAGCCAAAGCCGCTGCGCGTCATCGTCACGATCGCTTCCGACATCTTGGTATCGGGCATGGTGAGCGGCAGTTCGCTGGGCCCATGCATCAGGTCGCGCACGCGCACCAGCACGCGCCCGAGCTTCCCGCCGGGATGAAACGTGTGGAACTCGGCTTCGGTGAAGCCGCGCTTCTCGAGCAGCGCCGTGGCCAGGGCGTCGCCCAGGGCCAGCATCATCGTGGTCGACGTCGTCGGCGCCAGACCCATCGGGCAGGCCTCCGGCGCGTCGGGCAGCACCAGCGCGATTTCAGCCGCAGCAGCGAGCGAAGATTCGCCGCGTCCGGTGATCGCCACCAGCGGAATGGCAAAGCGTTTGGCGTAATCGACGATCGAGACCAGCTCGCTCGTCTCGCCTGAATTGGACAGGGCCAGCACCGCGTCCTGGCGTGTGATCATGCCGAGATCGCCGTGGCCCGCCTCGCCCGGATGGACGAACATCGACGGCGTACCGGTCGAGGCCAAGGTCGCGGCGATCTTGCGGGCGATATGGCCGGATTTGCCCATGCCGGTGACCACGACGCGTCCTGCAAGCGCGACGAAGCGGTCGACCACCGCGACGAAGCTATCGTCCAGCGTGTCGGCAAGCAGGCGCAACGCATCGGATTCGGTGGCGAGCGTACGGCGTGCGACGGCGAGCGGGTCCATGGCTGCGCCTTCTACGCGGGCTGCCCGCCGCTTGGTAGGAGATTGATCCGAGATGATTGATCGCAGCCGCCGCTTCGAGTCGAATGGCCGCCCGCGTCGGCTCCGGAGTTTTTCATGCGCGTCGTTCTGCTCGGCCTTGTCCTTCTTCTCGCCGCCTGCACCGACCGGGGTGCCGCGCCGCCCCCGAACCTGCCGCCGGCGCCAACCTATTCCGTCTTCTTCGAGCCCGATTCCACCAGCCTGACCAAGGACGCCAAGCGCGTGCTGGGCGAGGTCGCGACCCAGATTCGCGCCACCAGGCCGTCGACCGTCGTGGTCGAGGGCTACACCAGCAAGCCGGGTGGGCCGGCCAAAAACCAGCAAGTCAGCCGCGAGCGGGTCGACGCGGTCGTGAAGGCGCTGGCCGAGACCGGCCTTGCCCCCAGCGAAATGCTGAAAATTGCAAAAGGCGAAAAGACGGTGGGGCTCGATCCGGTCGGCGACCGGCGGGTCGACATCACGCTGCAATCCGCCCGCTGACGGTGCGCTTCTGGATCCTGGCTCTGGCGGTCCTGCTGACCGCCGCGCCGGCGCGCGCCGAGCGCATCGTGTTCGCGATGGACTGGAAGGCGCAGCCCGAACAAGGCGGCTTCTTCCAGGCGCTCGCCGCCGGTCTCTACAAGGCGCGCGGACTCGAGGTCGAGATTCGCAGCGGCGGACCCGGTCTCGACAATCAGCAGTTGATGGCTGCGGGCGCCGTCGACATGGCGCTCGGCTCGAACGTCTTCTTTGCATTCAATCTCGTCAAAGCAGGCGCGCCGGTCGTCGCCGTCATGGCGGGCCTGCAAAAAGACCCGCAAGTGTTGATGGCACATCCCGATGACGCAGCGCAGACGCTCGCCGATTTGAAGGACCGCCCGATCCTGCTGTCCGACAGCTCGATCAACACGATGTTCGTCTGGCTGAAGTCGACCTACGGCTTCAGCGACCGGCAAATTCGCAAATACACCGGCAACCCCGCGCCGTTCATCGTCGATCCGCGCGGCATCCAGCAAGGCTACGTGTCGAGCGAGCCGTTCCAGATCCATCGCGTCGCGGGCTGGACGCCGAAGACCTGGCTGCTGGCCGATCACGGCTATCAAGGCTATGCCGCGCTGGTGCTGGTGCGCCGCGACTGGATCGAAAAGAAGCGCGATGTGGTTCAGGCCTTCGTCGATGCAACCATCGAAGGCTGGCAGCAATATCTCGCCACTGACCGGACGCCGGGCGATGCGCTGATCCGCGAACGCAATCCCGAGATCAGCGACGAACTGATCGCCTTCGCCAAGCAGAAGATGCGCGAACACGAGCTGGTCGGAACCGGGGCCGCCGTCGGCACGATGACCGAGGCGCGCTGGCGCGCGATGTTCGAGGTTGCAGCGGGGCAGGGCGTCTATTCGCGCGATCTCGAGTGGAAGCGCGCTTTCACGCTCGAGTTTCTCCCCCACTGACATGCTGTCGCCGCGCGACACGAACATGTTGTCGCTGCGCGACGTCGAATTCACCTATGGCAACGGCGTGACCGCGCTCGGCGGGGTCGATCTCGACGTCACGCGCGGCGAATTCCTCGCGTTGTTGGGGGCGTCGGGCTGCGGCAAGAGCACGCTGCTCGCCTGATTGCCGGGCTCGATCGGCCGACGCGCGGCACGCTGACGGGCCAGCGCGGCGGCACTGTGGGCTTCGTGTTTCAGGACCCGACGTTGATGCCGTGGGCGGATGCGCTGACCAATGCGCGTCTGGCGCTCGACCTCGCGCGTGTGCCGCGTGACCAGGCCGATCGGCGCGCACGCGCTGCGTTGGATGCGGTCGGGCTCGGTGGGTTCGAAACCGCGCTGCCGGCGGAACTGTCGGGCGGCATGCGCATGCGCGTGTCGCTGGCCCGCGCGCTCGCGCCCGAGCCGCAGCTGCTGTTGCTCGACGAGCCGTTCGCGGCGCTCGACGAGATCACGCGGTTCAAGCTCAACGACGATCTGCGGGCGATCTGGCGCGAGCGGCGCTGCACCATCCTGTTCGTCACGCACAGCGTCTTCGAAAGCGCCTACCTGGCGACGCGCGTCGCGGTGATGTCGGCGCGGCCCGGCCGCATCGCGTCATCGCGCGAGGTGGACCTGCCGGTCGAACGCAGCGTCGCGACTCGCACCGAACCGGCCTACGCCGCGCTGGCGCGTGCATTGTCGGCCGACCTCGAGCGGGCGGGCGCGGCATGAGTCGCGTCGAAACCATCGTCTTGCCGTGTGTCGTCGGCGCGGTGCTGCTGGCGGCGTGGGAAATCTGCGTGCGCGCGTTCGAGGTGCCGTCCTTCGTGCTGCCGCCGCCCAGCGCCGTCGCGCTGGCGCTGTGGCGCGACGGTCCCAGCCTGTTCGCATCGCTGCTCGAGACGTTGAAGCTGACGCTCGCCGCGTTCGGCGCAAGTCTCCTCGGCGGCCTCGCGCTCGCGATCCTGTTCACGCGCGACCGGCGCATCGAGGCCGCACTGCGGCCATGGGCGGTGGTGCTGCAGGTGACGCCAATTGTCGCGATCGCGCCGATGGTCGTCATCTGGGTCGGTATCGATCACGTCGAACGGGCGGTGTTCGTGTTGGCGACGATCGTCGGCTTCTTTCCGATCCTCGCCAACGCGAGCTTCGGCCTGCGCGACGTCGATCCGGGCCTGTCCGATCTGTTTCGTCTCTATGGCGCCAGTCGCACGCAACGACTGCTGCGACTCGAATTGCCGGCCGCTTTGCCGGCGATTCTCGCCGGTGCACGCATCAGCGCCGGTTTGGCGCTGATAGGAACGGTCGTCGCGGAATTTTCCGCTGGGTCGGGCGAAGCAACCGGCCTCGCATGGCGCATCGCGGAAAGTGGCGCACGTCTTGAAATCGCAAGGTTGTTTGCTGCGTTGTTGCTGCTCGCCTTCGCCGGGATTGGTTTGAACGCTTTGCTCGCCTGGGTGGAGAAGCACGTACGTTCGCAGCGTCGTCTGGACGCTCGTTCCGGCTCAGACCTATAAGCGGTGTCGAGCAGCAGGGGCGCGCCGCAACAAGCGTGGCGCGAGAAGGAGTGAGATGTCGCTGAAGAGCATCACCGACGTGATGGCGCGCGAATACCGCATCCCCGCGTCGCGCATGTACCAGATGGTCCAATTCTATCATCAGCTTCTGGCTGAGGATCTGAAGATCGACGGCAAGGTGCGGCTGCCGCATCTCGGCGTGTTGAAGACCAAAGAGCGCAAGGCGCGCGAGGGCACCAACCCCGCGACCGGCAAGAAGGTCTATATCAAGGAGCGCAAGGCGGTCGGCTTCCGCCCGGCCAAGGACCTGCTCCGCTTCATCAACGACCTCGAAAAAGAAGAGAAAGCGTAAGCGCGCCGAGGCCGCGATCCGTCGCGAGAATCGGCCGCCATCGTCGCAATCCGCAAACGGCTCCTGCTGAACAGGACGCAGCTTGCGAAACTTCGTGCCGGCTTTGGTGCTACTGTGTGTTGCCGAGTCGGAAACAAGCGCGTGATTCCGCGCGTTTTCCCAGCGACGCGAGCCTGAATGCGGATTCAGCCAGTGATTGTATTTTGGCCTGTGCCTTGCACCTCTCCGCAGAAAAGGCATTGAGAACAAAGGGCAATCCATGGCCAACCGGGTCAAAAGCTACACCGTCAACTTCACTGTCGCGGGCCGGAAAAGCACGCGGGTGAAGAAGATCCTGGCCGATCTCGGGGCCGAGCAGATCAAAGTCCAGGCGCGCCCGTTCGGCCATATCGGACTGGCTCGCGACTCCGAAGATCCCAAGACCCGCGCCGTCCTGCTGCAGGAAGCAGCAGCGGGCGAGCTGTCGCTGCTCGAGGCGCGCGTGCTCGGCCTGCTCGCCTCGACCGAGACGGCCAGCTTCCACACCTTGCAGAAGGTGGTCGGCTCGGCGGTCGAAGTCGGCGCCGCATTGAAGCGTCTCGGCACGCTGGGCCTGGTCGAGCGCGTGAAGCTCGGCGTCTATCGCCGCGTTCATGTCGAGACGCTGGTCGATGAGATCGGCGGCCGGAATGCCAAAAAGCTGCGCGAGAGCGTGGCGCGCTCGGTCGGCCAGACCGAAGAGATGGCGCGCGAAGTCTGGGAAAAGCTGTCGCCGCGTGATGCGCGTCTGTTGTCGGCGATCCCGCTCAAAGGCCCGTGTTTCGCGACCGACGCTTGCGCGCTGGCCGGCATCAAGGCGTCGCGTTCGAGCTTTATCGAACGGCTGAAGCTCAAGGGCCTGATCCGCGCTTTCGGTCCGCCGCGCACGCAGCATATCGAACTGACCGAAGCCGGCCTCAAACACCCGCAATACGAAGCGCGCGCCAAGAAGGCGCCGGTCGATTTCGGCATCGGTCGTCATCCGCAACTGGCGCTCGATGCGCTGATGATCATGGCCGGCTTGCAGGAAGCCGTCGCGGTCGAGGTCAACGCCGTCTACAAGCGGCTGCGGCCCGAGGATCGCGGTGGCGCGGTGAAGATGGCCTATCTCGAAAAGCAGGGATGGGTGCGCCAGGTGAAGCAGCCCGGCAGCGCACGTCCGATCTATCAGCTCACCAAGGTTGGCGCCGAGTTCGCTTCGCGCACCGAAACCGACTTGCCGAGCGCGTATGGAATTCGCCGGTTGTTGCAGCAGGCGCTGGATGTCGGCGCAACGGCCGGGCCGCGCGCGAGCGCCGCGATGGCTGCGACTGCGTAAACCACGTCGGGCTTACGCTTTATTCACGGGCATGGCCGCAGAACAGCGCCATGCCCGTTTTTGCGACCCAGAACGAACGACGGCCCGCCGCGATCGAAGCCGCGAGCCTGACGGGTCCGTTCCGCGACTTTTACGACTATTGGCGATCCAAGCGGACCGATGGCGCGGTGCCGCTGCGGGCCGATCTCGCCGTGCTGGCCGATCTGCCGCGACTGGCGCCGCACATGGTGGTGGTCGAAGCGCTCTCGGACGGCAGCTTCCGCTTCCGCCTGGTCGGTTCGGCCCTGGTGAAAACCATGCGCCGCGATCTCACCAGCCGCCGCATCGACGCCAGCGTCTACGGCGATGGTGCCGCCGGAATCGTCGCAGCGCTTCGTTCGGTGGTCAGCAGCGGGGCGCCCTGGATCAATCGTCACAAGGTTGGCTGGGACGGCGCCGCGAGCAGCGCGGCGGAAATGCTGATCTGTCCGGTTTCGACCGATGGACGAGCGGTCGACCAGGTGGTCGGCCTGACCCGTTTCACCCCCACCGCGGGCTTTGGCGCACGCGGGACCGGGGGCGTGGCGCTGGAGGAGTCGGTCCAGGTCCGCGACTGACCGCCGCGGCGATACACGCCGCTACCTTTCGAGGTTTGGTATCCGGCGGCGGCGTCGCATAGCATCCGCGCCCTTCCCGATGGACGATTCTCCTTTCCCCACCCTGGCTCACCCGGCTCCGCTCGAAAATGCGGGCTCGGGAGAGATTCCGATCCGGTCCGCCGTGCGCGAACTGGAGCCGCTGCCGCTGCGCGAGCGGCTGCGCTTCTGGATCATTCTGCTGATGCTGATCCTGGTCGAGATGTCCGGCCTGGTGTGGCGTCACTTTCTGCGCGAGCCCGAGGTGATCCCGGAGGACCCGCTGCAGGTCGCGCTGATCCCGCCCGACCAGGTGCCGCCCCCGCCACCGCCGCCGCCCCCGCCAGCGCCGCCACCACCGCCGCCGACGCCGCAGCAAAAGCAGCCGCTGCCGCCGCTCGATCAGCCGCTGCAATCGATGCAGCCGCGCTTCGAGCCGCTGCCCGAGCCGTCGCCAACGCTGAAGCAGAAGGAAAGCCCGTCGAAGCTCGCGATCGCGAAGGACAAGAAGGAAGAGGACAAGCCGGTCGCGCGCGTCGGCGTGTCGGCGCCAGGTCTCGGCGCCGGCTTCTTCGACAAATGGTTCTACGACGCGGCCAAGGCGATCGAAGCCGCATACCGTTCGCCGCCGAGCGAACGGTTGCTCAAGGAGAAGACCGTCGTCGTGCTCGAATTCGTCTACACGAACGGCGCGCGCGGCCAGATCGAGATTCTACGGTCGAGCGGCGATCCTGCGATCGATGCCGCCTGCGTCGCAGCCGTGCGCGACGCACGCCTGCCACCGAACCCGACAAGCTTCATCAACCGTGCCATCCCGATCCGCGTGACGATGCCGCTGCCGCGTCAGGAATAAGGAAGGACCTGCCGTTCGCGGCCTTATTCCGCTGCGGCGCGCTGCGCGCGGCGCTGGTCGTGGCGGCCTTCGCGGATTTCCTCGATCAGCTTCTTGTTGAAAGCCGGCAGGTCGTCGGGCTTGCGCGAGGTGACGAGTCCCTGGTCGGTGACGACTTCGCGATCGACCCAATTGGCGCCCGCGTTGCGCAGATCGGTTCGCAGCGACGGCCACGACGTGACGGTGCGGCCTTTGAGGAAGCCCTCGATCTCGGTCAGCGTCCATGGGCCGTGGCAGATCGCGCCGATCGGTTTCTTGGCATCGACGAAATGGCGCACGAACTCGACCGCGTTCTTGTCGACCCGAAGACGGTCAGGATTGGCGACGCCGCCCGGCAAAACCAGCGCGTCGTACTCTTCGGGCTTTGCATCGGCGAGGGTGCGGTCGACCTTCACCGGACGGCCGGGGTCGTCGTGCTCCATGCCCTGGATCTCGCCATCGTGCGGCGCGATCACATGCACTTCGGCGCCGGCTTGGCGCAGCGCTTCCAGCGGCTTTTCCAGTTCGCTTTGTTCGAAACGATCGGTCGCGACGATCGCGACTTTCTTGCCCGCGAGTTCGTTGGCCATGCGCCGGCTCCTGATTGGGGGTATCGCCGGTGAACCACGCGCGACCGCGGCGAGTTCCGCTCAGCGTTTGCAGCGCACCAGCACGGTCGATTTGCGGCCGCGTTCGCCGACATCCTCGGGCGACAATTTGCCTTCGCCCCTGGCGGTCGCGACGGTGACGCCGCGGTCGGCAAGAAAGCTGCGCAGCACCGACGATTTGAGCGCGAAGCCGATGTTCTGCGGCACCGCGCCGGTGAGGCGCAGCAGGGCCGCAGCATTGATCACCGACGTGGTTAGTCCGGCCAGCGCGCCGGTCGAATCGAACAACGGCCCGCCGCTGTTGCCGGGCTGGATCGGCGCCGAGATCTGCAGGAAGCGCTGGTCGTCGCCGATGCCGGCGAGGGCAGTAACGGCGCCGCGCGAGACATTGGCTTCCTGCGCCAGCAAGCCGCTCAACGGATATCCCAGCGCCACCACGTCTTCGCCCGAACGCATCGGCCGGTCCCGCAGTCTCGCCGGCGGCGAGCTCGGGAGCGTCGCGCGAAGCAAGGCGAGGTCGTTCTTATCGTCTGACGCGATCAACAGGGCAGGGCGCAGGTCGGCGGCCTTGGAGCCCACTTCGATCGTCGTGCAGGCGCGCACGACATGCGCGTTGGTGACGATCTCGCCGCGCTCAGAGACGATGACGCCGGTGCCGCTATACAGGCCCGACGGCAGCGCCGGCCGGGTGCCGCCCGGAACTTCGCCCTTCTGCGCGTGGCAGCGTTCGACGCTCTCGGCCGCGGGCTCGCTGGCCTCGAGATCGAACCGGTAGTCGCTCTTGGAATCGGCCATCCGCACGCGCGTGCCGCTTCGGAAGCTTTCCAGCGGCGGCTCATCATCGCCGGCGGCATAGAAGAAAAGAAAGCCGCCGGTGCCGGTGGCCACGCCGGCGAGCTTGACCGTCCGCCGGTTTCCGACCGTCACGTCCATCAGCACGCCGACGCCGGCTTTGATGATGCGGAAATTCGGGTGGCCCAGCACCACCATCGTCCGCCCGCCATTGGTGATGCCGAAGCCGAAGGCGGTCTGATTCGAAAAGGTCGAGGTGGCGGTGCAGTAGGCGTATCCCGCCATGCTCGCGACGCCGACAACGGTCCAGGCGCCGACTTTGGCGGTCGAGACCGGGACGTTCTGCGCTTCGGCACGAAGGCTTGCGCCAAGCAAGCCGACGAAAACCATCGAAGCGAGCAGGGCGCGCAATCTCGACACGGTTCTACGAACGAATTGCTCGCGAAAACGATCCGCCGCGCGTGTGAAATTTCGCTTGGCTGAAAACCGGCTGGTAGCACCGGAGGGATTTGAACCCCCGACCAAGGGATTATGATTCCCCTGCTCTACCGCTGAGCTACGGTGCCGTACCCAGCCGGGAGGCGAGAGAGATAGGTGCGGCGTCGGTCCTGAGTCAACCGCGACCGGAGGTGCAAAGCTCCGGCCCGAAAACTAGGCCGCCAGCGCGCCCAGCCGCGTCGTTTCGATCCAGCCCCCGCCCAGCACGCGATCTCCGTCATAGACGACGCATGCCTGGCCCGGCGCCACGCCCTCGACCGGCATCGCCAGCTCGATTTCGGCGCTACGCGCCTGTGTGTCCGTCGCGCGCACGCGCGCTGCGGCCGGCGGCTGCGCCGAACGCAGCTTCACTTCAATTTCACGCGCCGGATCAGGCAGTGAGAGCCAGTTGGTTTCGCGCATCGACACCTGATCGCGTCCGAGCGAAGCGCGCGGACCGACCACGACGCGACGCGCGGCCGCATCGAGCGCGACCACGTACAGCGGTTCATCGCCGGCGATCTTCAAGCCGCGCCGCTGGCCGACGGTAAAGCCGATGACACCGTCATGCGTGCCCAGCGCGCGTCCGTCGATATGCACGATCTCGCCGGGTCCGGCTGCGTCGGGACGCAGCTTCCTCACCAGATCGGCGTACCGCCCATCGGGAACGAAGCAGATGTCCTGGCTGTCGGGCTTGCTCGCAACCGGAAGTCCGAACGCGGCGGCTGCTTCGCGCACCTTGTCCTTGGGCCAGTCGCCCAAGGGGAAGCGCAGGAAATCCAACTGCGGCTGCGTCGTCGCGAACAGGAAATAACTCTGGTCACGCGCAATCTCGCGGCCGCGCCGCAACGCAGTGCCGTCAGCTTCGATCGTGCGGCGCGCATAGTGACCGGTTGCGAGCGCCGCCGCACCGAGATCGCGAGCCGAGTCGAGCAGGTCGGCGAACTTGACGCGCTGATTGCAGCGCACGCACGGAATCGGCGTGCGCCCGGCGACGTACTCGTTGACGAAATCATCGATGACGTTGGCGCGAAACTGGCTCGCCCAGTCGAGCACGTAATGCGCGATGCCAAGCTTGTCGGCCACCGCGCGCGCATCGCGCGCATCGTCACCGCCGCAGCAGGCGCCGGCGCGCTTGGGTGCACCGTTGTCGTCATAAAGGCGCAGCGTGATGCCGATCGTCTCGTAGCCGGCTTCGCGCACCAAGGCTGCGGTGACCGAGGAATCCACGCCGCCGGACATGGCAACGACGACCCGCGCGCCCTTGGGCAGGTCGAGATCGATGGGCGGAAAATCGGTCATGGCGTCGGTCAGATGGGCGCTTGCCGGGCGAGAATCAAATTGTTCGTGGCCTTCGCCGCAATCAAATATTCGTGACCTTCGCCACGGGTGCGCGTGGCCGGTGCCTATTTCATCATGTTCCGCGTGCCGGCGGGCAGGCGGACGGTGAGGCCGTCGAGTTCCTCGGTAATGATGATCTGGCAGCCCAGCCGCGACGTTTTGGTCAGGCCGAAGGCGAGATCCAGCATGTCCTCTTCGTCTTCGGTGGCATCGGGCAGCAGGTCGAACCATTCCGGATCGACCACGACATGGCAGGTCGAGCAGGCGAGCGAGCCTTCGCAGGCGCCTTCCAGGTCGACCTCGTGCTTGTGCGCGATCTCGAGCACCGACAGGCCGACCGGCGCCTCGAGTTCGCGGCGCGTGCCGTCGCGTTCGACGAAGATCACTTTGGGCATATCAGTCCAAACTCCTGGGAAATCGCGGCGCGCTTCAGGCTGCGCGCCGGCGGCGACGGTCGTAAAGCGAGCCCCAGGCCGAAAGCAAGCGATCGATATCGCCACGTGTGCTGGCCGGACCGAGGCTGACGCGGACGGCGGTGCGAGCGGCCGCCTCGTCCACCCCCATCGCCAGCAGCACCGGGCTGGGCTCGACCGCCCCGCTGGAGCAGGCGCTGCCACTCGAAACCGCGATCTGTTCGAGGTCCAGCGCCATCAGGACGGTTTCGGCGGGCAGGTCGGGCACCCCGAAGCAGCTCGTATTGGCACTGCGCGGTGCGCCCTCGCCGTAAATCACCAGATCGCCGGCGCGCGCCTTCAGTTCAACCTCCAGCGCGTCACGCAGCTCGGCGATTCCGGCGCAGGCCGTGCGGTCGCCGGCAAGCTCGGCCGCCGCGGCACCGAAACCGGCGATGGCGGCGGTGTTTTCGGTGCCGGCGCGACGGCGGCGTTCCTGCGCCCCGCCGCGCAGCAGCGGCGTCGCGCATAGATCGTCGGTCAGCAGCAACGCGCCGATGCCCTGCGGTCCGCCCATCTTGTGCGCCGACAGGCTCATCGTGTCGGCGACGGCGGCGAGCGGCGCCAGGTCCATGCGCCCGGCGGCCTGGACCGCGTCGACATGCAGACGCCGCCCGTGGCGATGCGCGATCTCGGCGGCTTCGCCGATCGGCTGCATGACTCCGGTTTCGTTGTTCACCGCCATGACCGCCACGATCGACAACAGCGGATCGTCACGCAGCATCCGGTCGAGCGCGGCGAGATCGAGCACGCCGCGCTGGTCGACGGGGCATTTCGCCGTTGCCCACGCGGCGACCGAGGCATGTTCGATCGCGCTCGCCAGCACGCGCGCGCCGGTCAGCGCGGTCGCGTTGGCTTCGGTGGCGCCGCTGGTAAAGACGATGCGCGCGGGATCGATGGCGAGCTGAGCGGCGAGAATTGCGCGGGCATCTTCAATGCGGCGGCGCGCGCGGCGGCCCGGTGCGTGTGGCGAAGAAGCGTTGCCGACATCGTCGAGCGCGGCGCGCATCGCGTCGCGCGCCGCCTGCTTCAACGGCGCGGTGGCATTCCAATCGAGATAGGCTGGGCTCGCCACGGCGGCGTCATTCGGCGGCGTCGGGAACGCGGCCGCGCCGTTCGTCTTCGAGCTGCTGTACGCGCTGCTTCAGCGCGAGGATTTCCTTTTCCATGCACGCGGTCGGATCGGCGCTTTCGCTGCACGGCGTGCCGTAGGCGAGGAACGGTTCGGCCGGTTTGATCTGCGTCACCACCGGTGGCGGCGCCCAGGCCGAGGTCGCTGCGGCGGGGTCGCTGGTCTCGCGCGCCGGAATTCCGACGACGGTTGCCGATGCGGGCACGTCTTTCAGCACCACGGCATTGGCCCCGACGCGCGCATCCGCGCCGACCGTGATCGGTCCGAGCACGTTGGCGCCGGCGCCGATGATGACGCCCGAGCCCACCGTCGGATGGCGCTTCACGCCGCGGGTCAGCGACGTCCCGCCCAAGGTGACGCCGTGGTATAGCGTCACATCGTCGCCGACCTCGGCGGTTTCGCCGATGACGACACCCATGCCGTGATCGATGAAGAGCCGGTCGCCGATCTTGGCGGCCGGGTGAATTTCGATGCCGGTCAGACAGCGATTGAAGCCCGCAACGAGCCGGGCCGGCAGCACGAGCTCGTTCCGCCACAGCCAGTTCGCAGCCCGGTGCAACAGCACAGCGTGCAGTCCGGGATAGGCCAGCGCGACTTCGAGTCGGGACCGCGCGGCCGGGTCGCGCGCCATGATGCTGTCGATATGGGCCAGAAAATCCTTGAACACAGGCGCTTCCCTGCTGTTACCTTCGCGGCCCGCCGCGGCCGCCCCGTTTTGCATTCGCCCATTCGCGCATGCGAGGGGGATTTGCCCGCACGCGGTCGTAGGTGGACCGGTAGACCCTCGTCAAGCCGGCCGTACCACCTCAAACAAATAGGCGCCCCGGCGGCTAGACAAAGGTCACGCAAAGACGATGCCCGAGGTCACGATCAACGGCCCTGCCGGCCGGCTCGAAGGTCGCTATACGCATAACAAGGCGTCCAACGCCCCGATCGCGCTGGTTCTGCATCCCCATCCCCAGCACGGCGGCACGATGAATAATCGCGTCGTCTACACGCTGTTCCAGGCCTTCGTCGCGGCCGGCTTCTCGACCCTCAGGATCAATTTCCGCGGCGTCGGCCGCAGCCAGGGCAAGTTCGATCGCGGCGAAGGCGAACTCGCCGACGCGGCGGCGGGTGTGGATTGGCTGCAGACCTACAATCCGAACGCCAGCCAGATCTGGATCGCCGGATTCTCGTTCGGCGCCTGGATCGGCATGCAGTTGCTGATGCGCCGTCCCGAATTCGACGGCTTCGTCGTCGCGGCGCCACCGGCCAATCTCTACGATTTCTCGTTCCTCGCGCCGTGCCCGAGCTCGGGCCTGATCCTGCAGGGCGACAAGGATGACGTCGTGTCCGAACCCTCGGTCGGAAAGCTGGCCGAGAAGATCTCGAAGCAGCGCGGGCTGCAGATCGACTACAAAGTCATCCCGGGCGCCAACCATTATTTCCAGGACCGCTCCGAGCAGGTGCTCGAGCACACGACCGCCTATCTGAAGAAGGCGGTCGCGCGCGTCACGGCGTGATCCAGCGGCGCAGCGTCTCCCGGTTTTCATTCGACTGAATTGAAATCCAGGAGCCTCGCTGCGCGCGGCTGGTAGCGTGTTTTCCCGCGCAAGCCTGCCCCGGACTCGATACGGGGCGGGCTCCAGGTTCGCGGCGGGAAAGCGCCAATCAAAGGGTTCAGGTCGTCTCGAACACGACCCACTCGGTCGCGGTAAGGCGCTGCAGATCGCGCAGCAGCGCCTCGAGCTGCGGCCACGGAAATTCCTGGGTTTCCGGACTTGGCGCGCCGTAGCGCACCAGGAATTGCAGCTTCGCGACGATCCCCGGAATCGTCTCGGGCGAGGTCTGCAGCACCTGCTCGATGAGCGCGTCTTCGATCGCCAGCGCTGCCTCTTCTTCGCGTCGCGCGTTGACCAGATCATGCAGGACGCGCGCGCGCTGCTTGGCCACGTGCGCCGGCGCATTGGGCGCGATCGCGTCGGGGCGCAAGCGCAGCGCTTCGCGATCCAGCCGGTCGCGCAGCCGTGTCTTTTCGGCCGTCTCGGCCGCCGCGCGCAGCCATGCCTCGCGCAGTGGAAAGATCGGATCGACGCCCGGACTGGCGACACCGTGCGGCAGGATCGGCGCCGCGCCGACATCGTCGCCCGGACGGCCAAACGGGAATGCAGACATGGTCATGCCAGCAAGCTCCTTCACGCCGGGCCCGCAGGCCTGGCTGTTATGGTCGAACGGGAGTGGCCCTGCCGCACGAAGATGCGTCGAAGGCACGCGCAGAGACTAAAACGTGAACATCTTGAAGTCCACGCAATAACGTGGTTCTTTTGAAATTAGCGTACGCTTCCGCGCGCGCGCGAAGCCGGGCGCGCTGGTGAATTTCGGCGACAGGCGCGGTTCGGATTCAGAGTGCTTTGACCGCCGTCAGCACCTCGGCGACGTGGCCCGGCACTTTCACCTTGCGCCACACGCGCGCGATCTTGCCGCCGCCGTCGATCAGAAACGTGCAGCGTTCGATGCCCATATATTTGCGGCCATACAGGCTCTTCTCGACCCAGCTTCCGTAGCGCTCGCACACCGCGCCATCTTCATCCGAGGCGAGTGGAAACGTCAGGCCGTACTTCTTCTTGAACTTGTCATGGCGAGCGACCGTGTCCTTCGACAGGCCGATCACGACGGCGTCGAGTTTTTCGAACGCTTTCAATTGTGCCTGGAATCCCTGCGCCTCGGCGGTGCAGCCCGACGTGTCGTCCTTGGGGTAGAAATATAGAACGATCTTCTTGCCCTTGAGCGCCTTCAGGGACGCACGGCCATTGCCGTCGGTCGGCAGATCGAAATCGGGCGCTTTACTGCCGGCGTCGAGCGACATTTCGTTTCCTCGTTCAGTCTTGATCGAAAATCGCGCGGCAGCGTTTGTGGGCCGCGTTCAAGCGCGTACGCAGCAGATCGGCGGCGTCTTCGATATCGGCCGACTCCGGCCCCAGCACCGCGCGCGCGACGCCCGCCGACAGCGATGCCGGCGCCGTTGCGGGATCGAACTGCTCGCTCACCGCCAGGCGCAGATAGCCCTGCACGCGCCAGCACAGATCGAGCGCGCGCGTCAGGTCGCGCGCCGCTTCGGGCGGCAGATGTCCGGCCTGCGCCAATCGCGCCAACGCTTCTTCGGTTTCGGGCACCAGCAGGGACGGATCGGACGACGCGTGCCGCAGCAGCAGGTACTGGGTCGCGAACTCGATATCGACCAGGCCGCCATCGGCGTATTTGACGTCCCACGCGCCCTGCTGCGGCTTTTCGCGTTCGAGCAGCGCGCGCATGTTCTGCACGTCGGCCTTGATGGTGCGCGGATCGCGCGGCCGCGTCAGCGCTTCGCGCACCGCTGCCATGGTCGCGTCCGCCAGCTCCTTCGGGCCGGCCACGACGCGCGCGCGCGTCAGCGCCATGCGCTCCCACGTCCAGGCACCGTCCTGATGATAGGCGCGGAACGAATCGAGCGACGTGGCGAGCGGACCTTTGTCGCCTTGCGGGCGCAGGCGCAGATCGACTTCGTACAGTTTCCCGGCCGCGGTCGGCGCCGTCAAAGCGGCGACGATGCGTTGCGTCAGCCGCGCGAAATAGGTCTGCGCCAGAAGAGGTTTCGGACCGTCCGACGGCTGGTCGGGCGCCAGCGACGGATAGACGACGATAAGGTCGAGATCGCTCGCCACCGACATGCGCCGCCCGCCCAATCGGCCCAGGGCCAGCAGCGCGACGGGAATTCGCGTCGAGAATGAACCATCGCTGGTCTTGGTTATCGGCTCGATGTCGCCGTAAGCGCCATGCTTCGCCTCGAAGTCCCCGGCGACGCGCGGCAGCAGTGCCTGGATGGCGACTTCGGCGGTGTCGGCGAGATAGCGGCCGGCGCGCGCACCGTCGGTCAGCCCTTTCAGGATCTGCGCGCCGGCGCGGAAGCGCGTCTCGGCGGCGAAGCGGCGCACCGCGTCGAGCGCCGATTCGAAATCGCGCGCGCGCGACAACAGTCCGGCGAGATCGGCTTCGATCGCGGCGCGATCGGGCAGCTCGCCGAAAAAATCCTGCGTCAACACGCCGTCAAGCAGCGACGGGTCGCGCGCGAGTTCGGCGGCGAGGCGCGGCGCGCCGCCAAGAATCTCGGCGACCAGTTCGAGCAGCGACGGGTTCTCCTGAAACAGCGCCAGCAACTGCACGCCGGCCGGCAGCGAGGCGAAGAATCCGTCGAACGCGGCGAAGGCGTCGTCGGGACGCGCCTGTCGTCCCAGCGCTGCGAGCAGCGCCGGGACCAGCTCGGTGAGCAATTCGCGGGCGCGCTGGCTGCGCGTGGCGCGAATGCGCCCGTGGTGCCAGCCGCGCACGATTCCCGCGACGCGCGACGGGTCGGCGAAGCCGAGCTTGGCCAACGTCGCGATCGTGTCGGGATCGTCCGAGGTGCCGGTGAAAACAAGATTTCCCGGTCCGGCCAAGGTCGGCGCGCTCTCGAACAGGCGGGCGTAACAGCGTTCGACCGCGGCGCGCTGCGCCGCCAGTTCGTTGCGGAACGAAGCTTCGTCCATGCCGCAGAACGCGGCGACGCGCGCGACACCGGCGGCGTCGTCGGGAATCACGTGGGTCTGCCGGTCGTCGACCATCTGCAGCCGGTGCTCGACGGTGCGCAGGAAACGATAGGCGGCGGTGAGCTGGTCGCGCGCGGTCGCGTCGATGCGCCCGTGTTCGGCGAGCTGCGCCAGCGCAGGCAGGGTGGCCGGGGCGCGCAGGGCTGGAATGCGGCCGCCGAAAATGAGCTGCTGCACCTGGGCGAAGAATTCGATCTCGCGAATGCCGCCGCGTCCAAGCTTGACGTTGCTGCCTTCGGCGGCCCCGACATTGCTGCGACCCGGGCGCGGCCGGCCCGCGTCGATCTGACGCTTGATGGAATGAATGTCCTGGATGGCGGCGAAATCGAGATGCCGGCGCCAGATCCAGGGTTGCAGACGCTCGAGGAAGTCGGCACCTGCTGCACGATCGCCGGCGACGGGACGCGCCTTCAGCATCGCTGCACGCTCCCAATTCTGGCCGAGGCTCGTGTAGTACACTTCG
>JAQGIE010000087.1 GCA_028291365.1 Rhodospirillales bacterium | reverse complement strand
CGGGAGCGGCGTCAGCAAGCCTTCGAACGTACCGGCATGGCTCGGATCGCCCATGAAGACGCGGACCTCGTGGCCTTCTCGTTCGAGCGCCAGATACAGCGAGCCGAGCTCGATACAGTCGCCGATTCCCAGCACGCGCATGATCCGAGAACGCATCCCGGTCGCCAGACGTTCTCGAGCAGATCCACAACACGAGTTCCACCGTGGAGACAGAGGCGCTGGTCCGCCTGCTCGATCGCGTCCGGGCGCAGGGCTATGAATTCGAGCCGCCGACGCCCGCAACCCATGCCCGCCTGTTGGCGCGGTTCGGCGACGCGCCCGGCGAATCGCTGCGCGACCTGCTGGGCTGGAGTCGATCCGTGCGGCGCGACGCGATTGCGGGCGACGTGCTCGACGCTCTCGAAGCGGCGTCGCTGTTGCAGCCATCCGGCGACGGCACCGTGCGCAGCGCGCTGCGCGTCGCGACGCTCGGCGGCCAGGCCTATCTCCATTCGGCGTTTCCGACCGAGGAAGCGGACGCGGTCTTTTTCGGTCCCGACACCTACCGCTTCGCGCGCGCCGCGCGGCAATGTTTTGCAACGCGGCGGTTCGCGCGCGCGCTCGATCTCGGCTGCGGCAGCGGTGCGGGCGGTCTTTGCATCGCCGCATCGTGCAGCGAACTCGTCCTGAGCGACATCAATCGGCGTGCGCTGGACCTCGCGGCCGCCAACGCGCTGCATCAGGCCAGCGACGTGCTGCTGGTCGAAAGCGATCTGTTCGACGCGATCGACGGCGCGTTCGACCTAATCCTCGCCAATCCGCCGTACATTGCCGATCCCGGCCATCGCACCTATCGCGACGGCGGCGGTGCGGTCGGCACCGACCTCGCCCTGCGCATTGCCGAGGAAAGCCTGCAGCGACTGGCCCCCGGCGGGGTGCTGTTTCTCTATACCGGCGCCCCCATCGTGGGCGGACTCGATGCGCTTTCGCGCGCCGTGGAGCAAATGGCGCGGGCGGCGGGTTGCTCCCTCACCCGCGACGAAATCGATCCCGACGTGTTCGGCGAAGAGCTCGACGGCGCTGCCTATGCGCGCGCCGGCGTCGAACGGATCGCCGCCGTCGCGCTGATATGTACGAGGACGACTGCATGACCCAGCGACGGGCACCTTCCGTCGTCGATTTCGCTACGCAGCAGGACCGGTTGCAGCAACAGCTCGCACGCTTCAACCGCGCCCGGCTGTCGCCGTCGCTGCCGGAACCAAGCTGGCGCGAAGCGATCCGCGAAGAAGCACGGCTGCGCATGCTCGAAGGCGAATATGTCGAGCACGAGCGGGCGCAGATCGAGCCGATGCTGAGCGACATGCCGCAGCAGGTCGACAGCTTCATGCGCTGGTTCGAAGCGCTGGAAGCGAACGGGCCCGGGCAGCAGGACCGTCTGTTCCCGTGGCTCGCCGAACAGGCGACGCGCGAACAGATGTGCTGGTTCCTGGTGCAGGAAGTCGCGGGCGAAGCGGGCTTCGACGATCTCGTCGCGATGACGCAGGTCAAGCTGCCGACCCAGCCCAAGCTCGAACTCGCGCGCAATTATTGGGACGAGATGGGCCGCGGCCAGGCGAAGGGCATGCACGGTCCGATGCTGGGACGGCTTGCGACCGAACTCGGCCTGGTGCCGACCATCGAGCACACTGTGTGGGAATCGCTGTCGCTCGCCAACCTGATGTGCGCGTTCGCGACCAACCGCCGCTATGCCTATCATTCGGTCGGTGCGCTGGGCGCGATCGAATTGACCGCGCCGGGTCGCGCCGCGTTGGTCGGGGCGGGCCTGAAACGTCTCGGCATCGGCCTCGATGCACGGCAATATTTCGAGCTGCACGCGGTGCTCGACGTCAAACATTCGGCGGCGTGGAACGAGGAAGCGATCCGTCCGCTCGTCGCCGCCGATCCGCGCTTGGCCAGGCCGATCGCCGAAGGCGCGCTGATGCGGCTGCGCGCCGGGCAGCGTTGTTTCGACCGCTATCGGCGCGCCTTCGGACTGGTGTAGGCGCCCGGGAAGGCATCGCCGGGCGGCGGCTCGCGCCCTATATTGTCCGCCATGGACATGACGCTTCCGCGATTGACGAGCCTGGCGCATGGCGGCGGCTGCGGCTGCAAGCTGGCGCCGTCGGTGCTGCAAAAGCTGCTCAGCGACCTGCCGGTGGCCGCCGCCTTCCCGCAGCTGCTGGTCGGCAGCGAAAATGCCGACGACGCCGCGGTCTGGGCGCTTGACGACGAACGTTGCGTCATCGCGACCACCGACTTCTTCATGCCGATGGTCGACGACCCGCGCGACTTCGGCCGCATCGCCGCGACCAACGCCATTTCCGACATTTACGCGATGGGCGGCACGCCGATCTTCGCGCTCGCGATCCTCGGCATGCCGGTGGACAAATTGTCGCCCGACACGGTGCGCGAGATTCTCGCCGGCGGTGCATCGATCTGCGCCGAAGCCGGCATTCCGATCGCCGGCGGCCATTCGATCGACTGTCCCGAACCGGTCTATGGGCTGGCGGTGATCGGCCTCGGCACCAAGGCGAACATCAAGCGCAACGCCGATATACGCGCCGGCGACGCGCTGCTGCTGACCAAGCCGATCGGCGTCGGCATCTACTCGGCCGCGTTCAAGAAAGGCGCGCTCGACCAGGCCGGATACGGCGAGCTGATCGCGTCGACGACGCAGCTCAACCGGATCGGCGCGACGCTGGCGAGCGACACTTCGGTGCATGCGATGACCGACGTGACCGGGTTCGGCCTGCTCGGCCACGGGCTGGAAATGGCGCGCGCGTCGGGGCTTCGCCTCGAGCTGCGCGCCGCCGACCTGCCGCTGCTGAACCAGGCCTCGGCGCTGGCCGAGGCCGGCTTCGTCACCGGCGCCTCGAACCGCAACTGGGACAGTTACGGCGCCGATGTACAGTTGCCGCCCGACGCGGAGGCTTCGCTGCGCGCGCTGCTGACCGATCCGCAGACCTCAGGCGGGCTGCTCGTCGCCTGCGCGCCCGGCGAGGCCGGCCGGCTGGTGGCGCAAATCGCCGCGGCCGGGTTTGGTGCGGCGCGGGTGATCGGCCGCGCGCAGGCAGGCGCGCCCGGGATCAACGTCCGCTAGGGAACGGCTTCCGCCCCGCGATGATTGAGTCTGCGGATGTTCCGGAGACTGGTCATGAAAATCGCTTCTCATCTGCTCGCGACGGCGCTTGTGCTGCCGCTGTTCGCAGCCCCCGCCCTGGCTCAGCAACCGCCGGACCAGCAAATGCCGTCGGTCAGCGAAGGCGCGACGGCCCCCGACGATCTGTGCAAACGCGCCCAGACCGCGCAGGCACCCTCCCAGCCGCAGGGCGGCCCGTCGTCCGGCAGTGCATCGAGCAATTCGGGCGGCGCGACCGGCTGGAGCGGCGCCGGCACCGGCGGCTCCTACACCGGCACGACACCCGGCCGCGCGGTGCCAAGTTCGCCGCAGGCGGATCAACAGCCCCCGGTTGCGACCGGACTCGATCTCAGCGGGACGTCGGCGAACATCGTGGATAAATGCTAGGGCGCCGCGCGCTCCCAACACCATCCCGTCGTCCCCGCGAACGCGGGGACCCAGCTGCGAACGCGGGGACCCAGCTGTTTGAGCCTGGACTTCGTGCAGTTCCCGCATCGACGATCCTGGATCCCTGCGTTCGCAGGGATGACGATCGGGTATGTTGATTCAACCTACAGCCCTCCTTCGCCAAGGCTTCGGAGGGCAACCTGCTTCGCGCTGCCCGCGCAGCAGGTTGGCGGAAGAGAGTGGGAGTCGAACCCACCTAGGACCGGCTCGCGGCCCCACCCGGATTTGAAGTCCGGACGCCCCACCGGGGAACGCTTCTCTTCCAAAATCCCGAAGGGATTTTGCCCTCCGAAGCTTTAGCGAACGAGGGCTGTCTCCTCGCTCGCTGGCGCGACCGAGGCGCCAAATAAATCCTGCCTGTGCGTATTGATGCGTCGCTGTTCGCCACGGCGCAAGGTGATGCCGTGGCGGTCGAAGAATTCGAGAATTTCGATCGCGACCTTGCGTCCGTTCTCGACCCGGTCGCGAAACTGCGCCGCCACGAACTGGCCGTCGGGCGCGTGCACGGCGATGTCGCGAACGATCGCCACCATTTCGGCGGTGGTGCTGCGCAGGAAGAAATGATCGTGCGCGATCTCGTCGACCTGGCCCAGCCGGCTGACCAGCTTGCACAGGCGCCGCACGTCTTCCTCGGGCACGTCGAGCAGATGGGCGACGTCGCGCACGCGCGGCGGCCGGAAGCGCGCCGCGCTGCCCAGCAATGGACGAATCTCGTCCCATAGTTCTTCGTCATACGGCGTCAGCCGCACGACATGGCCGGCGCGCCGCACCCAGGCGCCGTCGAGCGCGATGGCGCCGTTGCGAACCTCGCGTTGCAGCGCCGCCTTGAACAACGGCGTCGCGAGGCGCGGCTCGAGTTGCAGCCGCAACCGTTCGAGCCCGATCCCCTGCAGATCAGGATGCTCGGCGTGATAGCGATCGAGCGTGCCGAACAGCGCGGCATAGAATTTCGCCGCCTGCGCGCTGCTCATCGCCCAGACCTGACCGTCGACGACCAGCGTCGTCAGGGCCAGCTGCGTGACGATGCGGTCCACCGCAGGCGAAGGCAGCGCGCGGTCGCGCGCGAAGCTCGTCAGGTCCACGAGATGCGGCGGCGACTGCAGCAGCGCCGCGACGATGTCTTGCGTCGTTTCGCGCGCCAGCGCTGCGAGCTGGGCGAGACGATCTGGCGTGCGTCGCTTGCGCGCCGGCGCGCGCAGATCGAGAAAGCGGCCGCCGCCGATCGTGCGCTGTCCCGAATTGTCGCGCAGCACGAAGGCGTCGCCCGCCGCCGCGGCAATCGGACGCTCGGTCACGAGCTGCACCATGCCCGAACTTCCCGGCGCGATCGTCGAGTCCTGCAACGGCACCAGCCGCGCCCCGACTTCGACGGCGGCGTGATGCAGCCGAACCGGTTGCCACGTCACGGCTGCGCGCGGCTCGTCGGCTTGCAGGCGCAGCGTGGCGTCGATGCGATCGGTGGGCGCGTGCAGGCTCGGATCCAGCACCATGTCGCCGCGCGCGATCGCGTCTTTGGAAATCGCCTCGCCGGTGAGGTTGAGCGCGCAACGCTGGCCCGCCAGCCCCTGCGAAGCGGCACGATTCTGCGCGTGCAGCGAGCGAACCCGCGCCGCCTTGCCCGACGGGCTGACGAGCACGCGGTCGCCGACCGCGACGGCACCCGACAAAATCGTGCCGGTCACGATGGTGCCCGCCCCCGCCAGCGTGAAGCAGCGATCGACCGACAGGCGAAAACGATGCTCGGCCGGGCGCAGCGTGGCTTCCGCCGCCTCGCGCAGCAGCCGCGCGCGGAGTGGGTCGAGCCCTTCGCCGGTGCGCGTCGACACCGCGACGATTTCGGCGCCGGCGAGCGCGGTCGGCGCCAGCGCGCGGCTGATCTCGGCGGCGACGTCACGCCGGCGCTCGTCGCTGACCAGATCGACCTTGCTCATCGCGACCAGGCCGCGCCGCACGCCGAGCAGATCGACGATCGCCAGATGCTCACGCGTCTGGGGCATCACCCCGTCATCCGCCGCAACCACCAGCAGCAGAAAGTCGATGCCGCCGGCGCCCGCCAGCATTGTATGAACGAAGCGCTCGTGGCCGGGCACGTCGATGAAGCCGATCACCTCGCCATCCGCGGTCGGCAGATAGGCGAAGCCGAGCTCGATCGAGATGCCGCGCGCTTTTTCTTCTTTCAGGCGGTCCGTGTCGACGCCGGTCAGCGCCTGCACCAGCGAGGTCTTGCCGTGATCGACATGACCGGCGGTGCCGATAATCACGGCCCCTTCTCCAATTCCTCGTCCGCCCGTCGTTGCGCGGAAGCGAACTGTGCTTCGGTCACCGCGCCACGCATCGGCTCGAGGAACGACATCGCCAACGGACTGCCGCCACGCTGGGCGCGCAGCAGCCACATCAGCGCGGTTTCCGGATCGGCTTCGACACCGGAGCCGAGATGGTAGGCCGCGCCCAGCAGCGCCTGCCCGTCCGCGTCACCGCGCGTCGCCGCTTGGTGCCACCAATGCGCCGCCAGCGCCGTGTCGCGCGCAACGCCCAGCGCGTCGTGATAAAACCTGCCGAGCCGCGTCATCGACGACGCCACGCCCTGCGAGGCAGCCAGGTCGGACCAGCGCCGCGCCTCGTCTGCGTCATAGGGAATGACCTCCCCTTCGAGCAGCATCCAGGCGAGCATGTCCTGCGCCTGCGCGTCGCCACCCTCGGCTGCCTGCCGATAGAGCGAAGCGGCGAGCGGGAGATCCTGCGTCACGCCTTCGCCACGAAAATGCAGCGTCGCAAGATTGCGCTGCGCCACCGCATCGCCCTGCGCCGCCGCAAGCTCGAACCAGCGGCCCGCGAGCGCCGCGTCGCGCTCGACGCCCCAGCCTTGGGAAAAACAGGCGCCGATGGCGTTCTGCGCGCGCGCGAAGCCGCCACGCGCCAGCCTCTCCCACACCGCCAGCGCCCATTCATAGTCGCCGTTTTGCGCAGCCGCGGCGGCGCGTTCGAAATCTTCCTGGGCCGTCGCGCCGGCGCGATCTTGCGTTGCGCGCGGGCGGAGCAGCCGCTCAAGCCAAGTCATAGGACCCCGCCGCGAGCGCATCTTGGAAGCCCGCCTCGTCGTCGAGGCAGCGCAGATCGAACAGCAGCGCGTTGTGTTCGACGTGGCCGATCACCGGCACCTTCAGCGCGCGGAAGGCGGTGGCCAGCCGCTCGACCGCGCGCCCGTCGCCCTGTGTCGGGCGCAGCGCGAGGCCGGCGCTGGCGATGGTCGAGGTCGGCAACGCGCCCGAACCGACCTGGCTGCGGCAGGCGACCACCTCCACCGTCGCGATGCCGGCAACCGTCGTTGCGACCAGCGGCTGCAGCCGTTGCGCCTGCGCCTCGATGTCGGCGAGCGGGCGCGCCAGCGCGCGCAAGGTCGGCAACCGCGCAGCCAGGCGATCGGGATCGCGATACAGACGCAGGGTCGCTTCCAGCGCCGCGAGCCGGATCTTGTCGACGCGCAAGGCGCGCTTCATCGGATTGCGGTTGATGGCGGCGATCAGATCACGCCGGCCGATGATGAACCCGGCCTGCGGTCCGCCCAGCAGCTTGTCGCCCGAAAACGTGATCACGTCGGCGCCTTCGGCGACCGCCTCGCGCACCGTCGGTTCTTTCGCCAGCCCGTAGGCCGACAGGTCGACCAACGTGCCCGAGCCGAGGTCGTTGACCAGCGGCACGCCGCGTTCGCGCGCCAGGCGCGCCAGGTCGGACGCCGGCATCTCGGCGGTGAAACCTTCGATGCGATAGTTCGAGGTATGGACTTTGAGGATCAGGCCGGTGCGCTCGCCGATCGCCGCCGCGTAATCCTTGGCGTGGGTGCGATTGGTGGTGCCGACCTCGACCAGCTCGACGCCGGCCCGTGCCATGATGTCGGGCATGCGGAACGAGCCGCCGATCTCGATCAGCTCGCCGCGCGACACGATTGCCTGGCGCCCGTCCGCCAGGCTGTTCAGCACCAGCAGCACCGCAGCCGCGTTGTTGTTGACCAGGGTCGCGTCCTCGGCGCCGGTCAGTTCGAGCAGCAGCTCGCGCACGTGATCGTCGCGCTCGCCGCGCTGGCCGGCGGCGACGTCGAATTCGAGCGACACCGCCTGTCGCATCGCGACGGTCGCGGCTTCGATCGCCGCTTCCGCCAGCAGCGCGCGGCCGAGATTGGTATGCAGCACCGTGCCGGTCAGGTTGAAGACCGGCCGTAGCGACGGCAGCGCTTCGCGCTCGAGCAATCCGTGCGCGATGGCGACGATCGAGGCGGCATCGGGCGCTTCGCTGCCGTTCTGCAGCGCGGTCCGCGCCGCATCGAGCGCGGTGCGGATCGCCTCCTTGGTGCGCAACCTTCCATGCTGCTCGACCAGCGGATCGGCGTCGCGCAGCAATTGATCGACCGACGGCAGGTGGCGCAGCCGTTCCGAAAGTTCGGCCATGGCGGCTCAGGCGCCGAGCAGGAACGGATTGAAGCTGCCGCGCCGGTATTCGGTTTCGCGCAACAGCACGTCGAGCCCGAGGCTGCCGACATCGTCGGCCACCGGCTCGAGCGCCGTGTCTTTCCGCTCGTCGAGAATTTTCACGTAGCCGTGGCAGGTGCCGCAGCATTCGGCCTTGATCGTGCCCGGGCCGCCTTCGATCTCGCGATAAGCCATCGCGCTGGTCGAATCGCACAGCACGCATTTGACGCGGACGTGATGCCAGAGCGTGGCGCACATCGAGCAGGCGCAGTAGCGCGTCGCCTCCGCGCCAATCCAGCCGACCACCATGCTGGCGACCGGCGCACCGCCGCAGGCGGGACAGGTGCCCGGATGCAGCACGTCGAGCAGCTTGACGTCGAGCATCGAGGCCAGCCGCGCGAACTGCACCTGCATCGCGGCGGCGACGAAGGCATGTTCGGCAAGCGCATCGGCCGGGATCGCGTCGGCGAGCACGTCGCGCAGCATCTCGTCGCGCGTGCTCTCGTCGGCTTCGCGCACGCGCGCCAGCGCAGCTGCGGCCTGGGCCGGCATCTCGATCGCGGCGGCTTCGTCGAGCAGCGCGCGCAGCAGCTTGCCGGTCGACGGATCGGTGCGGATGGAGTCGCGGTCGAGCAGCGGCATGCCGAACTCGCGCGACCGTTCCAGTGCCGCACGGTCGAGCGCGTCGGGCGGCGGCAGCGCCGCCTGCACCGCGTGCTGCGCCCGCGCCAGGCCGGCGAGAAAACGCAGGTATGGCGCAAGCTCACTGTTCTCCGCGAGCGCGTCGAACCGCGCAGCACGCCGCGCGAACATCGAGTCGGGCTTGGGCAAATGCGCGAAGGGCGCCGCGGTGACGCCGCCGATCATGCTGGGATCGGCGGTGACGCTACTGGGATCGGACATTCAGAACCTCACGAACCGAACCGGCCACGTGGGAAGTGGAACGCGGAACTAGTCGGCCGGATGATGCACCGGCGGGGCAGTTTTTTCATGGGCCAGTTTACGAAGCCATTTGCGGTGATGCCGCCACGCCCAGCCACCCGTCACCGAGCCGCTGGTCATGGCGGTCATCGTGCCGCGCACCCAGATCGCCGCATACACATGGACGATCCAGACGCAGATGATGGTGAAAGCGCAGACCGCGTGGATCAGCGCGGCGTAGCGCTTGAGATCAATCGCGAAATACTCGCCGAAATACTGGTCCCACATGGCGATGCCGGTGACGATCAGTGCGATGATCAGCAGCGACATGCCCCAGAAGACGAATTTCTGGCCGGCATTGTACTTGCCCAGCTCGGGCAGGCGCTCTTCGTGCGCGCCCAGCACGTCGCGAATCTGCGACACCCATTTCGTGTCCTCGCGGCGCCACAGATTGGCGCGCCAGAACCGCACGAACAGAATCGAGAAGCTGCAGAACAGCACGATGCCGATCCAGGGATGAATCGCGCGCGTGGTCTGCCCGCCGCCGAACAGATTGGTCAGGAAGAACAGCGACGGATGGAACAGCGCCAGGCCCGACAGCGCCAGCAGGATCAGGCTGATCGCGGTGATCCAGTGGTTGATGCGCGCCGCCTTGGTATAGCGGTCGACGGTGACGGGACGGCCCGGATGGACCGCGTCACCGGGCTGGGTGATGACGTCGTGGGTCACGGGCGGTCCTCCCGGTCGACCAGCTTCTCGGCATGTTCCTCGTCTTCCGACGCGACCTTGTTCGGGTTGCCGAACAGGCCATGGAACACGCTCGCCGCCGCCACCAGACCAATCGCCGCGAGACCGACAACTTTGGTCGCGCCCTTCCACGCATTGACGATCGGGCTGATGCGCGGATTGTCGGGCAGGTCGGAATAGATGTGCGGCTTGTCGGCGTGGTGCAGCACATACATGACGTGCGTGCCGCCGACGCCGGGTGGATCGTAGAGGCCGGCATTGCTGTAGCCGCGCGACTTGAGGTCGGCGATACGGCCGGCGGCGTGCTTGTTCATGTCCTCTTTGGTGCCGAACATGATCGCATGGGTCGGGCACGCCTTGGCGCAGGCGGGACCCTGGCCGACAGCGACCCGATCCGAGCACAGCGTGCATTTATGCGCCTTGTGCTCGTCCTTCGAGATGCGCGGAATGTTGAAGGGGCAGCCCTTCACGCAATAGCCGCAGCCGATGCAGTTCTCGTGCACGAAATCGACGATGCCGTTCGAGTACTGCACGATCGCGCCGGGCGCCGGGCAGGCCTTGAGGCAGCCCGGATCGGCGCAATGCATGCAGCCATCCTTGCGGATCAACCATTCGAGCTCGTTGCTCTCGGGATTGATCCACTCGCTGAACCGCATCAGCGTGTACATGTCCGGCGTCAGATCGTGCGGATTCTCGTACACGCCGACATTGTGTTCGATGTCGGGCTTGGTGTCGTTCCACTCGATGCAGGCCGACTGGCATGCCTTGCAGCCGATGCATTTCGAAACATCGATCAGCTTGGCGACCGGTTCGAGCTGACGCGTCGGCGGCGGCAGGTCGGTGGTCGCCGAACGACGGATCAGATCGCCTTCATG
>JAQGIE010000076.1 GCA_028291365.1 Rhodospirillales bacterium | reverse complement strand
AACAGGAAATCGCCGACCAGCACCGAGGGTTTGTTGCCGAACAGCGCATTGGCGCTGGCCCGGCCGCGACGACGCTCACTTTCATCGACGACGTCGTCGTGCAACAGCGTAGCGGTATGGATGAACTCGACCGCGGTCGCGAGCGCGACATGCCGATTGCCGTCATGGCCGCACAGCCGCGCCGAGGCCAAGGTCAGCAGCGGACGCAGCCGCTTGCCGCCGGCGGCGACGATGTAGCTCGCCAGCTGCGGGATCAGCGGCACCGACGACTGCATCCGTGCCAGGATGGCGCGATTGACCTCGGCCAGATCGTCAGCGACCAGCCGCGTCAGCCGCTCGAGTCCATCGGACCCACCCTCTCGAAGAGGCGGCTCGCGCTCGCTACGGATCTGGATGGCAGGGGCGGTCAAAGGTCGGTCGCTCCGAAAACGGGCATTCGTTTGAACACTGTACCCGATCGGATCGTCATTGCCGCAACCGGCCGAACTTCCGGCGACCACAACGCTGGCGAAATGCCTGGAATTCCGGGCAAAATCCGCGGTGAACGCAACATAACTGGGCACCTGGACCGGTCAAGCCTGTGACCGAACTGCTGCGAACCAACGATCTCGTGCTGCTTTCCTTCCTCCAGGCGCTGCTGGCGGACGCCGGCATCACGTCGCTGGTAGCCGATCAACATACGAGCGTTCTCGAAGGCTCCATCGGCGCCATCCCGCGTCGGCTCATGGTCGACCAGGACGATCTGATCCCGGCGCGGCGTCTGGTCGCGGATGCAGGCTATGCGCTCGACCAGCGCTGACACGCTGCTCGGCGGCCGCGTGCGGCTGACCCAGCCGGCGCAGGGCTACCGCGCCGCCATCGATCCGGTGCTGCTCGCCGCGTCGGTGCCGGCGCGCGACGGCGAGACCGTGCTCGAACTCGGCTGCGGCGTCGGCGCCGCCCTGTTCTGCCTCGCCGCCCGTCTGCCCGGGATCGAGCTGGTCGGCGTCGAAGCCGACGAGGAAACGGTCGTGCTGGCGCGCGAAAACGCGGTCGCCAACGGCGTCGAAGATCGCGTGCGGGTGGCACGTGCCGACATCTCCGCGGCCCCCGCCGGTCCATTTGCGCGCGTGCTGCTCAACCCGCCCTATCTCGAAGCCGGCGCGCACGACCCGTCGCCCGAACCGCGCAAGGCGAAGGCGCATGGCCACGCCGACGGCGACGATCTCGCGCGCTGGATCACCGTGGCGCGCACCCGCCTCGTCCATCGCGGCACGCTGAGCCTGATCCATCGCGCCGACCGGCTGGCCGCGATCCTGGCTGCGCTCGACCCGCTGTTCGGCGACGTGCGGGTGCTGCCGCTGTGGCCCAAGCGGGACGTCGCGGCCAAGCGCGTGCTGGTCCAGGCCGCGGTCGGCTCGCGCGCGCCGTCGAGCCTGCTGCCGGGGCTGGTGCTGCACGAGGCTGACGGGGCCTACACCGACGCGGCGCGCGCGGTCCTGTGGGACGGGGCGTCCTTGCAGCTCGAACTCGGCGGGGGTTAAAGCATGATCCGATCCAAGTGGATCGGATCCTGTTTTCTAACTTTTTGATCTGGCGCGTTTCCCCTCCCGAACCGGTATCCACCCCGTAGCAAGTACGGGGCAGGCTTTCGCGGGAAAACGCGCTAAGCCCTAGCGATGCTGGTCAAGCTTCTCGTCCTCGCCGCGATTCTCTGGGCCGTCTGGTACGGCGCGCGTTGGATCGCGCGCGTCGACGCGGCGCGCAAGCGCTGGGAAGCGGCCAAACAGGCCGCCGCACCCGACGAATCGCATCGCACGCGCGTGGTCGACGCCACCGAGACGGAACGCTGTCGTGTATGCGGCGTCTACATGGCGGCGGGCGCGACGCAGGGCTGCGGCCGGCCCGATTGCCCCACCGGCTGAGCCAGTCTAGGAAGCCCAGCCTTCCTCTCTGCAGATTGGTCGATTCCGGGCCTCATGACGGTTGCCAGCTTCCAGGACGTAATCCTCACCCTGCAGCGTTTCTGGGCTGAACAGGGCTGCCTGATCCTGCAGCCCTACGACGTCGAGATGGGGGCCGGCACGTTCCATCCGGCGACGACCCTGCGGGCGCTGGGCAAGGAGCCGTGGCGCGCCGCCTATGTGCAGCCCTGCCGCCGCCCCGCCGATGGCCGCTATGGCGAGAATCCCAACCGGCTGCAGCATTATTATCAGTTCCAGGTAATCCTGAAGCCGTCGCCCGAAGACGCGCAGGGCCTGTACCTGAAGAGTCTCGAAGCGCTCGGCATCGATCCCAACCTGCACGACATACGTTTCGTCGAAGACGATTGGGAATCGCCGACGCTCGGTGCGTGGGGCCTGGGCTGGGAAGTCTGGTGCGACGGCATGGAGGTGACGCAGTTCACCTATTTCCAGCAAGTCGGCGGCATCGAATGCGATCCGGTCGCGGTCGAGCTGACCTACGGGCTCGAACGCCTTGCCATGTATCTCCTCAACAAGGAAAGCGTGTACCAGCTGCCGTTCAACGGCACCGACGGTCCCGCGCATAAAAGCTACGGCGACGTGTTCCTGCGCAACGAGCAGCAATTCAGCGCCTACAATTTCGAGTTCGCCGATACGGCGATGCTGCTGAAGCATTTCGAAGACGCGGAACGCGAATGCGCGTCGCTCCTCGACAAGAAGCTTGCCCTGCCTGCCTATGATTACTGCATCAAGGCCTCGCATCTGTTCAACCTGCTCGACGCGCGCAGCGTGATCAGCGTCGTCGAACGGGCCGCCTATATCGGCCGCGTGCGCGCGCTCGCCAAAGCCTGCTGCGAAGCCTGGCTCGCATCCTCCGCCGCGCAAGCGGGGGTCCATGCGACCGGATCCGTCGGTGGATCCCCGCCCCCGGCTCGGGGGCCGGGACGATGAGCGAGTTCTTTCTCGAGCTGCTGCAGGAAGACGTGCCCGCGCGCATGCAGCTGCGCCCCGCCGAGGATCTGCAGCGTCTCGTCACCGGGAAACTCACCGAAGCGGGCCTGACGTTCGAGCGCGCGCACGCGACCTCGTCGCCGCGCCGGCTGGTGTTGCAGATCACCGGCCTGCCGGCGCGCCAGCCCGACAAGAATGTCGAACGCAAAGGTCCGCGCGTCGGCTCGCCCGACGGTGCGATCCAGGGTTTTCTGAAAGCATCCGGCCTCGCCTCGCTCGACGAGGCCGAACAGCGCGGCGAGTTCTGGTTCGCGTCGAAGTCGGTGCCGGGCCGTCCCACCACCGAAGTGCTGACCGAACTGGTGCCGGCTTCGATGCGCGAATTGCCGTGGCCGAAATCGATGCGCTGGGGCGAGACGCGCGCCGCCTGGGTGCGTCCGCTGGTATCGATCATCGCGATCTTCGACGGCGCCATCGTGCCGCTGTCGTTCGAACTCGCGCCCGGTCGCCTGCTGACCGCCGGCGACACCACGCGCGGCCATCGCTTTCTGGCCCCCGACGCGATCGGCGTCACCTCGTTCGCCGACTATGTCGACAAGCTCAGAAGCGCCAAGGTCCTGGTCGAGCGCAGCGAACGGATGCGCGAGATCATCCGCCAGCTCAACGAGAAGACCGACGCCGAGGGTCTGCTGGTCGAGAGCGACGACGCGCTGATGCAGGAGGTCGCCGGCCTGGTCGAATGGCCGGTCGTGCTGCTGGGCTCGATCGACCAGCAATTCATGGATCTGCCGGTCGAGGTGCGCCGCACCACGATGCGCGCCAACCAGAAATACTTCACGCTGCACGATCGCAACGGCCGCGCCGCGCCGCGCTTCGCGCTGGTCGCCAACATGGAAACGAGCGACGGCGGCAAGTCGGTCATCGCGGGCAACGAGCGCGTGCTGCGCGCGCGACTCGCCGATGCGCGTTTCTTCTGGGACCAGGACCGCAAGCGCAAGCTCGAGACGCGCTACGACGATCTCGCCAACGTCACCTTCCACGCCAAGCTCGGCACGATGCGCGACAAGGCCGAGCGCATGCAGGCCTTGGCCGAGAAGCTGGCGCTCGCCTGTTCGGCGGATCCCCTCTCCGCCAAACTGGCGGCGAAACTTGCCAAGGCCGATCTCACCACCGGCATGGTCGGTGAATTCCCCGAGCTGCAGGGAATCATCGGCCGTTATTACCTGTTGCGCGAGACGCATGACGGCGCCACCGCGAGTTCGCAGCAGGCGCACAAGATCGGCCCGGTCGAAGAGATCGCCGACGCCATCGCGGCGCATTACCGCCCGCTCGGCCCCAGCGACGCTTGCCCCACCGCGCCGGTGTCGGTCGCCGTCGCGCTCGCCGACAAGCTCGACACGCTGGCGGGCTTCTTCGCCATCGGCGAGACGCCGACCGGTTCGAAAGATCCCTACGCGCTGCGCCGCGCCGCGCTGGGCGTCATCCGGCTGATCATCGAGAACAGCCTCCGGCTGCACCTGCTCGACGCATTCTCGACTTCGCTGGCACTGCACGGGCGCGCCGATCCTGCCATCACGCAACAATTGCTCGATTTCTTTGCCGACCGTCTCAAAGTGACGCTGCGCGAACAGGGGGCGCGACACGATCTGATCGACGCGGTGTTCGCGCTGGGCGGCGAAGACGATCTGGTGCGATTGCTGGCCCGCGTTCGGGCGCTGCAGGATTTCCTCGGCACACCGGACGGCGAAAATCTGCTCGCCGCTTTCAAGCGCGCCACCAACATCGTGCGCATCGAAGAAAAGAAAGACGGCGTCGCCTACGACCAGGCGCCCGACGCCGCCGCCTACGTCCAGGCCGAGGAGCGCGCGCTCGGCGCAGCACTCGAAGCCGCAACGGCGCGGATCGAGCCCCTTCTGGTCTCGGAAGACTATGTGGGCGCAATGCGCGCACTCTCGGAACTGCGCGGCGCCGTCGACGTTTTCTTCGACCGCGTGACGGTAAATGCGGACCAGGCTGACGTGCGGGCCAATCGCTTGCGGCTCTTGTCGCGCTTGCGCGCCGTGCTTACCAAGGTCGCGGATTTCACATCGGTCCAGGGCGGATAAATTTATGAGCAGCAGCGCGGCGCTGGCGGCAAAGGTGGAGGCTTCGGTGGATCGCAAATGGGTCTACGGCTTCGGTGCCGACGGCAGCGACGGCACTGCCAAGATGAAGAACCTGCTGGGCGGCAAGGGTGCGAACCTGGCCGAGATGTCGAGTCTGGGCCTGCCCGTCCCGCCCGGCTTCACCATCACCACCGAAGTCTGCACCGAGTTCTATAAGAACGGCCGCAACTATCCGGCCGGACTCGAAGCGCAGGTCCAAGCGGCGCTGGCCAAGGTCGAAGAAGCGATCGGCGCGCGCTTCGGCGACGCCGGCAATCCGCTGCTCGTCTCGGTCCGTTCGGGCGCCCGCGTCTCGATGCCGGGCATGATGGACACGGTCCTCAATCTCGGCCTCAACGACGAGACGGTGACCGGCCTCGAACGCCGTTCGGGCGATGCGCGCTTTGCCTACGACTCCTATCGCCGCTTCATCCAGATGTACGGCAACGTCGTGCTCGGCATCGACCATCACGAATTCGAGGAAGTGCTCGAGACGCACAAGCGCGACGCCGACCTGCATCTCGATACCGACCTCAAGTCCGAGGACTGGAAGGAAGTCATCAAGGGCTACAAGAAGGCGGTCGAACACCAGACCGGTGCCGCCTTCCCGCAGGATCCGCACGCGCAGCTATGGGGCGCGATCGGCGCCGTGTTCGGCAGCTGGCAGAATCCGCGCGCCAACACCTATCGGCGCCTCCATTCCATTCCGGAGGATTGGGGCACTGCGGTCACCGTGCAGTCGATGGTATTCGGCAATATGGGCGAGGATTGCGCCACCGGCGTCGCCTTCACGCGCAACCCGTCCACCGGCGAGAACGCTTTCTACGGCGAGTATCTGATCAACGCGCAGGGCGAAGACGTCGTCGCCGGCATCCGCACGCCGCAGCATCTCACCATCAAGGGCAAGGAGGCCAACGGCTCGGTCCTGCCGGCGATGGAAGAGACGATGCCGGAAGTGTTCAGGCAGCTTTGCGAGGTGCGCGAGAATCTCGAGCAGCACTACCGCGACATGCAGGACATCGAGTTCACGGTGCAGCAGGGCAAGCTGTACATGCTGCAGACCAGGTCGGGCAAACGCACCGCTGCCGCCGCGCTCAAGATCGCGGTCGACATGGCGCAGGAAAAACTGATCGACGAGACTGAAGCGGTGCGCCGCGTCGACGCCGCCGCGCTCGACCAGCTGCTCCATCCGACCATCGATCCCAAAGCGAAGAAGGACGTGCTGGCCAAGGGCCTGCCCGCTTCACCCGGCGCCGCGTCGGGCAAGATCGTGTTTGCAGCCGACGAAGCCGAGCGTCGCGCGGGGCAGAACGAGAAAGTCATTCTCTGCCGCATCGAGACCAGCCCCGAAGACATTCACGGCATGCATGCCGCGCAGGGGATCCTCACGACGCGTGGCGGCATGACCAGCCACGCCGCCGTGGTGGCGCGCGGCATGGGCCGTCCCTGCGTCTCGGGCGCCGGCGACATCCGCATCGACTACAAGACTCAGACGCTGACGGTGCGCGGCCACACGCTGAAAGAGGGTGACCTGCTGACCTTGGACGGCTCGACCGGCGAAGTGATGCTGGGCGAAGTGCCGACGCGGCAGCCCGAACTTTCGGGCGACTTCGCGATCCTGATGGGCTGGGCCGACCGGCTGCGCCGCATGAAGGTGCGCGCCAACGCCGAGACGCCGCTCGATGCCGAGACCGCGCGCAAGTTCGGCGCCGAGGGTATCGGCCTCTGCCGGACCGAACACATGTTCTTCGACGCAGACCGGATTCTCGCCGTGCGCGAGATGATCCTCAGCGAGGATGAGCACGGCCGCCGCGTCGCACTGGCCAAGATCGAGCCGATGCAGCGCCGCGACTTCGTCGAGCTGTTCAAGATCATGAAGGGCCTGCCCGTCACGATCCGGTTGTTGGATCCTCCCTTGCACGAGTTCCTGCCGCATGGCGACCGCGAGATCGCGGAAGTCGCCAAGTCGCTGCGGATCGACGAAGCGCGCGTGCGCGATCGCGTGCGCGCGCTGTCGGAATCGAACCCGATGCTGGGCCATCGCGGTTGCCGCCTCGGCATTTCCTATCCCGAGATCTACGAGATGCAGGTGGTCGCGATCTTCGGCGCCGCGGTCGAGGTCAAGAACGAGACCGGCGACACGGTCGTGCCCGAGATCATGATTCCGCTGGTCGGCACGCGCAAGGAACTCGATATCCTGAAGGTGATCATCGATCGCGTTGCTGCCGAGACGGTCCATGGCGATGGCGCCAAGATCGAATATCAGGTCGGCACCATGATCGAACTGCCGCGCGCAGCACTTCGCGCCGACAAGATCGCCGAGAGCGCCGAGTTCTTCTCGTTCGGTACCAACGACCTGACCCAGACCACGTTCGGCCTCAGCCGCGACGACGCGGCGCTGTTCCTGCCGACCTATCTGCGCCAGGGCATTTACGAGAACGATCCCTTTGTCACGCTCGACCAGTCGGGTGTGGGGGAGCTGGTGAAGATCGCCTGCGAACGCGGCCGCGCCACGCGTCCCGACATCAAGCTCGGCATTTGCGGCGAGCATGGCGGCGATCCGGCGTCGATCAAATTCTGCGAGACGGTGGGACTCGATTACGTGTCGTGCTCGCCCTACCGCGTGCCGATCGCTCGCCTCGCCGCCGCGCAGGCGGTGCTGGAGGCGCAGGACCGGCCGGAATAATGATCCCCGCGAAAGCGGGGATCCATCCATCCGCCGCCGTGGCATAAACGCGAAGATCTCAGCTGCGCGGCAATGGATCCCCGCCTTCGCGGGGAGTTATGCTGCGGATCGCTTCCGAGAGATCGCTCGAACGATAAGGTTTGTGCAGCACCGGCCGGTCGGCGAAATCACCGAGCATTTCGGGCCGCGCATAACCGGTGCCGAACACGAACGGCACGCCGCGCGCAGCGAGCGCCCGGGCGACCGGAAAGACGGTTTCGTTCGCGAGATTGACATCGAGCACGGCGGCGTCGATCGCCTCGCCCTCGACCAGCAACATCGCATCGTCGACGCGCGCGGCCGGGCCGACCACGACGCAGCCGAGATCGGTCAGCATGTCTTCGAGCATCATCGCGACGAGCGCTTCGTCTTCGACGAGCAGGATTCGTGCGCCAGTGAGTGCGCTAATCACGGAGGAAAGCAGTGCCGGTACCCATTCGGTGCGTAACCTACGACAACGCAGATCGATCCGCACGGCCGAAAGGCGCGAGCGGCCGGTTGTCGGTTGCAACTGATTGCAACAATTTTCGCTAACCGCGGAACGCGCGAGCGAAGTCGCGCAATTGCTGGATTCGCTCGAGATCGACTGCCCGCGCTGTTAGTCGAGCGCGATTCGCCTCGGTCTTGCCAGCACCCGCTCGCACCAGCTCGCGACGCGCACGAGTCGCGAATCCTCGCCCCACCGAGTCGCCAGTTGCAGTCCCAGCGGAAGGCCGTTCGGTCCCTCGCCCGCCGGCATGGTGATGGCGGGCGTGCCGAGGAACGTCCACATGGTGCAGAAGACCGCGTCGCCCGTGTCGTCAAGACCGAGCGGCGCTTCGCCCGTCGCGGGCTGCGTCAGCACTGCATCGACACCGCTCGATAGCGACGCGAAACGCGTGCGCAGCGATGCCTGCAAGGTGCGTGCGGCTTCGAGAACGGCCGGCGCGGTCACGGCACCTTCCTCGACCAACGAAGTGAGTGCTGCGCCCGCCCTGCCCGGCATCGCCGCAATGCGATTGCGATGCACGTCGTGCGCTTCGGCGGCAAGGATGGTGCGCGCCGCCTCCCAGACCGCGTCGAACTCGGCCGGCAGCACCAGTTCGACGATCCGCGCGCCGGCCTGTTCGAAGGCGCGTTGCGCGCGATCGATCGTGGCGACCTGTTCAGCGCTCGCCATCGCGTCGCGCGCGGTGCGCACGCGTGCAATCACCGGCGCCGCATCGGGCGCATCGGTCCAGGCCGGTACCGCCGGCACCGGATCGCCCGCGTCCTGCGCGAACAGCAGCGGCGCCACACGCGCGACGTCGGCAACCGCGCGCGTGAACAGGCCGATATGATCGAGACTGCGCGCGAGCTCGAGCACCCCGGTGCGCGGAATGGCGCCGATGCTCGGTTTGAATCCGACGATGCCGCAATAGGCGGCCGGACGGATGACCGAGCCCAGCGTCTGCGTGCCAAGCGCCAGCGGTACGCACCCGGCCGCAACCGAGGCAGCGGAGCCGCTCGAAGAACCGCCCGGTGTGTGCGCCGGGTTCCACGGATTGCGCGTAACGCCGGGCGTGCGCCAGGCGCATTCGGTCGTCACCGTCTTGCCCAACACCACCGCGCCGAGACTCTTCAGCCGTGCCACGACCCACGCGTCGCGCGCCGGCTGGTTCCCGGCGAACAGGGCCGAGCCCATCTGCGTCGGCAGCTCCTGCGTGTCGATGATGTCCTTGACACCGACCGTCACACCGCCAAGCGGCGCCTGCTGCGGAAATCCGTCGATGGCGGCACGCGCGATGCCTTCGTCGAGCGTGATCCAGGCGCGCAGCTTGGGGTCGACGGCGAGCGCGCGGGCCAGGGAGGACTCGGCCCACGCACGGGGTGTTCCGCGCGCGAGGCCGTCGCAAAGATCCAGTCGGTACATGCTCACTTCATCGCAATGGCTGTTTTGAGCATCCCGGCCGCGACGAAATTCTCGTAGACGGGCTGCTCCTTCAGATTGCCCAAGGCGATCTGCGTGTCGAGAGCGACTTTCAGCGCTGCCGGCGTGATATCGACGCTGGTCGGATAGACATTCTCGGCAATCATGCGCTTGACCGCGGCCTCGACCACCGACGCCTCCAGGCTGGGAAACTCCTTCTTCGCCACCGCGACGGCGCCGTCCGGATTGCTGTGCATGTAGCGGATCGCCGCTTCCATGCCGTTGGCGAATTTCTGAGCCACGTCCGGATCGACGTCCTTGCGCGACGAGATCGCCGAGAACGCATACGGCCCGTACAAGGCGGGAAAGCCGAGCACGACTTTCTTGCCCTTGGCCACCGCCTGATCGAGGCCGGGTTCGTACATCACCGCCACCTTCACCTGGCCGGCGAGAAACGGACCGATTTCGGTGCCGAGCGGCACCTGCGTCAGCTTGATGTCTTTCTCGGGATCCATCCCGTTCTCGCGCAGCAGCTTGAAGAACAGCGATGTGCTGGTGGTTGGCATCTGGCCGCTGACGACGGCGACGTTCTTGAGGTCCTTGACGGTCTTGAACTGGAAGTCGGGATCGGCTGCGATCCACACCGCGGCGCCATTCACGCAGTTGGCGATGAGCTGCACGCCGGCGCCCTTCGAGGCCGCGATCGCGGTCCATTCCGGTCCGTGCAGCGAGAATTGCGCGCTGCCCGACAGCACCGCCGAAAGGGCCGCACTGGGCGATCCTGCCGTCTCTTTGGTGACGTCGAGCCCCTGTTTGGCGAAGAACCCCTCATCGAGCGCCACATAGAGCGGCAGATACAGCATCGACTGGAAGGCCTGGCTCACCGTCGCCTTCTTGGCGTCGGCCGCGAAGGACGGTGACGCGAACGAGATTGCGAGCACGAATGCGAGCAGCCGGGCAAAGGACTTCATGAGACCCCCTGTTGGTCGATTGTCTGTCAGACGTTGAGATCGTGTCCGCCGCGATCGAGCTTCCACGGCAGCAACGCGCGCTCGATCCGGTCGATGACGAAATAGAGCGCGAAGCCGATCGCCATCAGCACGAACAGCCCGACCCACACAGTCGAGATGTCGTAGAGGCTGGAGGCGGTGAAAACGAGGTGACCCAGCCCGCGCTGCGACGAGATGAATTCGCCCACCACCGCGCCGACCAGGCCGAAGCCGAGATTAATACGGAAGCAGGCGACGATGGCCGGCAGCGACGCGGGCACGATGATCTTGCGAAACACCTGCGATTTTGTCGCGCCCAGCGCGAGCGCGAGGCGCTGCAGATCCGGATCGGCATCCTTCGCCGCCTGATACGCCGCGATCAGGGCCACGATCGAAGTCAGCGAAACCGCCAGCGCAACCTTGGCCAGCAGGCCGGTGCCGAACCACAGAATGATCACCGGCGCGAACGCGATCTTGGGCACCGAGTTGAACGCGACGATCAGCGGTTCGACGACACGCGCGACGAAGCGCGAATACCACAGCGCGAGTCCCGCGAGCGAACCAGCGGCCGTGCCGATGACGAAGCCTAGCAGCGCCTCGAAGCTGGTGGTCCAGACATCGACCAGCAGCGAACCGTCGAGCAGGCTGCGCCGCGCCGACTCGTAGATGCCCGCGGGCGAGCCGAACAGGAAAGCGGAAATCCAACCGAAGCGCGCCGCCGCTTCCCATACGCCAAGCAGCAGCGCGATCGAACCGACCTGCAGCGCGACGCGGCCGAGCGGCGTGTCGAGCCGCGCGCGGCGATGACGCTTGCGCGGCTGCACTTTCGCCGGCCGTGCTGCGAGCTGGGATTCGACGCGCGTCATGCTGCTTCCCCGCGCTTGGTCTGGATATCGAGTTCACCGCACAGCGCGTGGAAATAGCCGGCAAATCGCGGATCGCTGCGCGCGCCGATCGGCGTGCGCTCGGCCAGCTCGATGTCGTAGATCGCCTTGACGCCGGCGGGCCGGCCGCTGAGCACGATGACGCGCTTGGACAGTGCCACCGCTTCGTCGATGTCGTGGGTGACCAGCACCACCGTTTTGCGGAAATTCTCCACCGCCTCCATCAGCACGCCTTCGAGATAGAGACGCGTCTGGTAGTCGAGCGCCGAAAACGGCTCGTCGAGCAGCAGCAGATCTGGATTCACGATCAAGGTGCGGATCAGCGCCACCCGCTGGCGCATGCCGCCCGAGAGCGCTTGCGGATATGAATCCTCGAAGCCGGCGAGTCCGTAGGTCGAAAGATGTTCGCGCGCTTCTTCCACGGCGATCTTGCGCGGAACTCCGCGCAGCTCGAGCCCGAGCACGACATTGTCGAGCACGGTGCGCCACGGCAGCAGCAGATCCTTCTGCATCATGTAGCCGACGCGGCCGCGCAGTCCTTCGACCAGGGCGCCTTCATAGACCAGCGAACCGGAATCGGGTTCGAGCAGACCCGCAATGATGTTGAACACCGTGCTTTTGCCGCAGCCGCTGGGCCCGATGATGCTGACGAAGTCGCCGTCGCGTATGTCGAATGTCAGTCCGCCAAGCACGTCGGTTCGCCCGGACTTGCCCGTAAAACTCTTGCGCACATCGCGTACCGACAGCTTCGTCATCAACCCTCCGCCGTTTCAGCAGCCGGGCAATCGTCCGCGCCCGGCCTGTCGCCGGGAAAGCGTTCGTCCATCCCCGGCCTGTCGCCGGGACCGTTCGCAGCTTCCATGCCACGAAAAAACCCGCGCGAATCCTCGCGCGGGTTTTTGGAGGCTCAGGAAACGAGCAGTCGCCTGCTCATGATTCGAGCGCGAAGCTGCGTCGCGTCATCCGGTCAGCGGCGCGAACTTTCCTTTCGACCAGCGATACATGATGAACCCCTCGCCGATCACGTCGCCTTTTTGGTCGAACGTAACCGGGCCGAACACGGTGTCGGCTTTGTTGCTGCGAAGCGTGGCCGCGACGGTGGTCGGATCGGTGGTGCCGGCCTTGGCCACCGCCTGCGCCCAGGCCTGGAGCGCGGCGTAGGCATAGAGCGTGTAGCCCTCGGGCGGACGGCCCGCGGCCGTAAACCGCTGCACGATCGGCGCGTTGCGCGGATCGGCGGCGAGATCGGGACCGAACGTGAAGACCGCGCCTTCGGCGCCCTCGCCCGCCGCGTTCCAGAATTCGCTGGTGCCCAGCCCGTCGCCCGAAATGAAGGCAGCCTCGAGCCCCTGCTCGCGCATCTGGCGCGCCAGCAGCGATGCTTCGATCGGATAGCCGCCATAATAAAGTGCGTCGATGCGGGCCTGTTTGAGCTTGCTGACGAAGGCCGAATAATCCTTCTCGCCCGGCGTGATCGTGTCGAACAGCACTTCCTGGAGGCCGGCCGCGTTCATCGCCTTCTTGGTCTCGTCGGCGATGCCCTGGCTGTAAGCCTGACGGTCATGCGCGATGGCGACGCGCTTGCCCGCGAAGTTCTTGGCCAGCCACGCACCCGCCACGCGTCCCTGCGCGTCGTCGCGGCCGCAGATGCGGAAGATGGTTTTCTTCTTCGGGTCGTCGGTGAGCTTGGGATTGGTCGAACCGGGCGACATCGCGATCACGTTGGCTTCGGCATAGACGTCCGACGCCGGGATCGATGAACCCGAGCAGAAATGGCCGAGCACGAAAGGCAGCTTCGCCGAAGCCATCTGGTTGGCGACCGCGACCGCCTGTTTGGGATCGCAGACATCGTCGCCGATGCGCAGCTTGAGCGGTTTGCCCAGCACGCCGCCGGCGGTGTTGATGTCGGCGACCGCCTGTTCGGCGCCGCGACGCATCTGCTCGCCGAAGACGGCGTTGAAACCGGTGATGGGACCGGCAAAGCCGATCTCGATCGCGTCGTCCTTCTTGCCGCACGCGGCAATCGCCATCGTCGCGGCCATCGTCACGATCGCAAGAAAGCGCTTCATGCTTCGCCTCCGGTCATCGAGATCAGGATCCGTTCGAGCCACGCGCTCTGCTTCGCGGCGTCGAAATCTTCCAGCAACCGCTCGAACGCCGCAACGCGCAGGCGTTCGGCCAGGCCCGCCTCGCGCCGCACGCGCAGGACGGCGGCAGCGAGCGCGTCGGGGTCGCCCTCGGGAAACAACAAGCCGGTGCGTTCGTGCAGCACCGCTTCGGGAATGCCGCCATGGCGGCTGCCGATCACCGGGCAGCCGACCGATTGCGCTTCCAGCGTCACCAGGCCGAGCCCTTCGGCGTCGCCGCTGCCGGCGGTGCGGCTGGGGATCAGCAGCATCGCCGCTTCGCGCATGCGTGCGTGAACCTCGTCCGGCGTGTGCCAGCCGAAGAAATGCACGTGCGCGCCGGTCTCGCGCACGCGCTGCTCGAGCTGCGCGCGCAACGGACCGTCGCCGACGATGCCGAGCACCAGCTCGGGCGCTTCGCTTTTCAGCTTCGCCATCGCGTCGATCGCAACGTCGACGCCCTTCTTCTCGACCAGGCGCGCCACCAGCAGCACGTTGGGCGAGCGCAGCGGATAGGGCCGCAGCAGCGGCTTCTTGGGCAGTGTAATGCCGAGATAATGGGTCAGCAGTTTCGCGCCGGGAAAGCCGCGCTCAAGCAGCACGTCGCGCAGATAGTCCGACACGCAGAAGATCAGCCGCGCGCGTTCGACCATCGCGTCCATGCGGCGCTGATAGATGGTCGGCACCGGCCAACGCTTGCGGTAATGCGTTTCCTTGGTCGCATCGCCGCCATGAAAGGTGACGAAGAGCGGCAGGTCGAAGCGTTGCGCGAACGGCAGTGCCAGCGCGCCGCCGAGACCGAACTGCGCGTGGATGGCGCGCGGCCGGTGCGCCTCCATCCAAGCTGTCAGCGCCGCGCCGGCCAGCCCGAGCTGGCGCGCGCGAAAGCGGCCGAGCGGACCGTCGGCGATCAGCATTCCGTCGCCCGGCAATTCGCCGCGCGTGCCGACGAAGAACGGCTTCAGGCGCGTGAAACCCGCATACTGCGTGGCGACGAAGCCTTCGCTGCGCGCGCCGAGCAGATCGCGATAGACCAGCAGCTCATCCATGCGGGACGAGCCAGTCCGGTCGTTGTACCGTGAGTTTCGAGGCGCCGCTGACCAGCGTTGCGTTGCCGGTGATCGCCTCGAGGCGCATCAGCGCCAGTCCGCGCGGGCCGTTCGACGAACGCATCTCGCCGAGTTGCTTGCCGTCCCCGTCGGTCAGGATCGCACCGAACTCGGGCGCGGCGCCGTCGATCGACACCGGTGCGATGCGCTTTTTCACCAAGGCGCGGAAATGCGTGCGCGCGGTCAGTTCCTGGCCGACATAACAGCCTTTGTCCCAGGCGACGCCGTGCAGCAGGTCGAGATTGCTTTCGACCGCCAGCGCGTCCTCGACCGCGCAATCGCGGCTGCCGTCGGGCACGCCCAGCGCCAGCCGGTGCAGATCCCAGTCCTCGTGCGTGGCGTTGGCATGCAGGTCGGCGCCGGCCGGCAGCAGCGCGCGCGAGCCCAGCGCGGCGAGCCGGGGATCGGCATGATGCAGCGCCAGCTCGGGCCATTCTGACGCACCTTGGGGGTCCGCACCCCAGCCGGCCCAGACGCTGAAATCGGCGCTGACGTCGGCCAGCTCGACCTTGGCGCGGAGGCGGAAGCGCGAGAGACGCTTGAGCAGGTCGTCGCGCCGCGACGCTTCGACGTCGAGCAGCAGCGAGTCGCCGTCGTCGCGCACGATCATCTCGTGCAGGAACCGCCCCTGTGCCGTCAGCAGCCAGGCATAGCGCGCGCAGCCCGGCTCGATCGTGGCCACATCGTTGGTGATCAGCCCCTGCAGGAAATCGACGCGATCGGGCCCGCCGACCCGCAATAGGCCGCGATCGTCGAGTTTCGTGCGGAAGGAAGGGGTCGTCATGCTTGGCAAGGCGGGGCCGGGAGGGCTACCAGAGGTCCCTCTAGCTAGCCTGGAAACGTTCTCCTTGCACGTCCTCTACGTCACCGCGACCCGGTTGGGCGACGCCGTGCTCTCGACCGGGGCGGCCGCGCGACTCGGCGAGAATGCACGCGTCACCGTGGCCTGTGGGCCGGTAGCCGCCGATCTGTTCGCAACCCTGCCCGGCGTCGCGCGCGTGCTGCCGCTGGTCAAGCAGCGGGGCGCCGGACATTGGCGGATGCTGTGGCGTGAAACCGTCGGCACGCGCTGGGACCTCGTCGTCGACCTGCGCAACTCGCCGGTCTCGCGGCTGCTGCGCACCGGCAAGCGCATCGCCATGGGGCGCGCCGATCCGACCCGCCATGTCGTGGAACAGATCGGCTCGACGCTGGGCCTCGCCGAGCCGCCATCGCCGCGCATCGAACTCGACGAGGCGAGCCGCGCCGAAGCGGCTGCGCTGATCCCCGATGACGGCCGTCCGTTGCTCGCGCTGGCGCCCGGCGCCGCCTCGGTCGGCAAGCGCTGGCCCGCGTCGCGCTGGCCCGAACTGGCGCAGCGTCTCACCAGCAACGAGCTGCAGGAGGCGCGCATCGTGCTGCTCGGCGCCTGCGACGACGCGTCGATCACGGCGCAGATCGCAGCTTCGTTGCCGGGCGCAATCGATCTCGCCAACCGCACCAGGCCGCTGGTCGCGGCCGCGCTGCTCGAACGTGCCTCGCTGTATGTCGGCAACGATTCCGGCCTGACGCATCTGGCTGCCGCGATCTGTTGCCCGACTTTGGCGCTGTTCGGCCCCGGCCTGCCGCGCCGCTATCGCCCGTGGGGCGAACGCGCCGCCTACGCCATCGCGCACGAAGATCCGCTGCGCACCACCGACCTGTGCAAAGTCGACGACGCGCTCGCGACGCGATTGATGGAAGCGCTGTCGGTCGACGCGGCGTACGAGGCGGCGGCGCACTTGCTCGCTAAGTTACAAGCATGAGTGTTTTTCTTGGGCATCGCAGTATGAAACTCACCGCCTGTCTCTGCGTGCATGACGAGGAGCGGCATCTCGATGCGTGCCTGCAGCAGCTGTCGTTCTGCGACCAGATCGTCGTCGCGCTCGACAAATGCACCGACGGTTCCAAGGCGATCGCGCTGGCGCGCGGCGCCACCATCGTCGAAGGCGCGTGGTCGACCTGGGGCGAGCGGCGCGAGGCCTCGAACGCGCCGGCGACCGGCGAGTGGTGTCTCGAAGTCGATGCCGACGAGCGCATTCCGCCCGAACTCGCCGACGAGATCCGCCGCACCATCGAGACGAGCGAGTTCGACTATCACCTGGTCCCGGTCGATAATTTTGTCGGCGAACGGCTGGTGCGATATGGCTGGGGTGCGGCCTGGGGCAAGTCGGCCCATGTCGCGCTCTACAAACGCGGCCACAAACATTGGGGCCACAATTACAGCCATCCCAAAGTGAAGATGGACGGGCGCAAAGGCCCGATGCTGACCGGCCGTATCCAGCACAAGGTCGATGACGACATCTCGGACATGATCCGCCGTCTCGACCGCTACACGACCGAGCTCGCGCTCGATCTGCGCCACAACTGGGCGCAGGGAAAACCGAAGGACCCGATGCGGCGCTGGGTCGGGCGTTTCTTCGCACGCTTCTACAAGACCTACGTGCTGCGCAAGGGCTACAAGGAAGGCGGATACGGCGTGCTGATCGCGCTGATGGCCGCCATCTATCCGATCCTGTCCTATCTGAAAGCGACGTTGGAAGACGGGAAGAAATGACGCGCGAACACGCATATCCGCTCTCCCCGCCGAGCGTGGGGTTTATGACCCCCGCGACCGCGCTCGCTTTGTGGTTCGGGCTCGCCGGGCCGATGCTGGTGATCGCACCGCTCGGCACCGCGCCGTTGGCTTTCCTGTTCATCGTCGCGACGATCGTGCTGGCGCGGCTGCGCGACAAAGCCTGGCCGACGCCGTCGCGCACCGCGCTGATCCTCGCCGTCGCGATCGCCGGATGGAGCGCGGCGAGCGCTTTCTGGGCCTTCTCGCCGCACGAAGTCTTCGCCAAAGCGCCGGACCTGACCGTGCTGCTGATCGGCAGCGTCTTCGTCAGCGCGGTGAAGCTCGACGACGGTGAGCGACGCAAGGTCGAGCGCGCGTTGCTGCTCGGCACCGCGATCGCGCTGGCGCTGTTCGCGCTCCAGTCGGTGCTGGCGATGCCGCTGGCGCAGGTTTATTCCAGCCGCAGCCTCCATTTCAGCTTCGCCAACCGCGCCGCCGACGCGCTGCCGCTGCTGCTGTGGCCGACCGCGCTGGTGCTGTGGCGGCAGGGTCGTCACCGGCTTGCCGTGGCGATGCTGGTGGTTTTCGCTCTGCTGACGCCGCTCACCGAAAGCGCCTCGTCGCGCCTGTCGAGCGTCGTCGCGCTGGTCGTATTCGCGCTCGTCAGCGTGATGCCGAACGCGTTGCGGCGCCTGCCGGTTCTGCTGGTCGTGCTGGCGGTGCTGCTGTGCGTGCCGCTGGCGCGAATGGCCGATCGCGCCGGCCTTGCCGATCAAGAGCACCTCTTCACATCGGCTCGCCACCGGGTCGAGATCTGGGGCTTTGCGGCGCAGAAATTCCTCGATCGGCCGGTGCTCGGCTGGGGCCTCAACAATTCGCGCGTGGTGCCCAATGAGGGTGCCGTGTCGCGCTTCCAGGCGCCCGACAAACCCGTGCTGACCTTGCATCCGCATGATGGCTGGCTCCAGGTGCTGCTCGAGCTCGGCATCGTCGGCGGGGCGCTGATCCTCGCCGCCGGCGTCGCGCTCACGACGCGGCTGGCCAACTTCGCCGCCGACACGCGCCGCTTCGCCATTCCCGCCTTCTGCGTTGCCTTCGTCGTCGCCAGCCTCGCCTTCGGCGCGTGGCAAAGCTGGTGGATGGCGATGCTCGCGACCGGCGCCCTCGCCTTTCAGAAACTCGACAAAGCCGCATGACCGACAGACTGACCATCCGCCAGCCCGACGACTGGCATCTCCATCTGCGCGACGGGGCGATGCTGCGCGCGGTGCTGAAATACACCGCGCTCCAGTTCGGCCGCGCCATCGTCATGCCCAATCTGCGCCCGCCGGTGATCGACGCGGCGCGCGCGCGGAGCTATCGCGACGAGATCCGCGCCGCCCTTCCCCCCGCTTTCGCGGGGGCAGGCCCCGGCAGCAAGTTCGAGCCGCTGATGACAGCCTATCTCACCGACAGCACCGACCCTGACCAGCTCGAAGACGAAATCTTCACCGCCGCCAAACTCTATCCGGCACACGCCACCACCAACTCGGCGCACGGCGTCACCGACGTGGCCAAGATCCGCCCCGCCCTCGAGCGGATGGAGAAGATCGGCCTGCCGCTGCTGGTGCACGGCGAAGTGACCGATCACGAGATCGACGTGTTCGACCGCGAGGCCGTATTCCTCGACCGCGTCCTGACGCCGCTCCGGCGCGATCATCCCGGGCTGAAGATCGTGCTCGAGCATGTCACCACGCGCGAAGGCGTCGACTGGGTGCGCGCAGCCGAGGGCCCGACCGCGGGCACCATCACCGCGCATCACCTGCTGATCGACCGCAATGCGATGCTGGTCGGCGGCATCCGCCCGCATATGTACTGCCTGCCCGTCGCCAAGCGCGCGACGCATCGCGTGGCGCTGCTCGAAGCGGCCACCTCGGGCGACGGCAAGTTCTTTCTCGGCACCGACAGCGCGCCGCATCCGATCTCGGACAAGGAGTCGGCCTGCGGCTGCGCCGGCATCTTCACCGCGCCGAATGCGATCGAGCTGTATGCCGAAGCCTTCGACCAGACGGGCAGACTCGACCGGCTGGAAGAATTCGCCTCACTGGCCGGGCCGCGTTTTTATGGGCTCCCGGTCAACCAGACGCGCGTGACGCTGGTGCGCGGCGAAGCCAAGGTGCCGGCGCGTATCGACGTGAGCGACGAGAAGGCAGTACACCCTTTCCGCGGCGGCGAGACCGTCGCGTGGAGACTTGAATTCGCATGACCTACGATTCCGCCACGATCGCGCGACTGACCGCCGAGGCGCTGCTCGAGATCGAAGCGGTCCTGTTCGCGCGCGGCGAGCCGTTCACCTTCACGTCGGGACGCAAGAGCCCGGTCTATGTCGACATCCGCAAGGTCAATTCCTTTCCGCGCGTGCGCAGCGCGTTGATGGATTTCGCCGTCGCGACCCTGCAACGCGATCTCGGCTTCGAACGGCTCGACGGCGTGGCGGGCGGCGAGACCGCCGGCATCTCCTATGCTGCCTTGATCGCCGACCGGCTCGGCCTGCCGATGCAGTATGTGCGCAAGGAAGCGAAGGGCTTCGGGCGCATGGCGCAGATCGAAGGCCATCTGCGCGACGGTGCGCGCACCTTGCTGGTCGAAGACCTGCAAAGCGAAGGCTCGTCCAAGGAGCGTTTCGTCACGGCGCTGCGCGAGGCGGGCGCGGTCGTGTCCGACATGTTCGTGATCTTCCATTACGGCATTTTTCCCGAGAGCCTCGCCACCAACGAACGGCTGGGGGTCAAGCTGCACGCGCTGGCGACGTGGTGGGACGTGCTGGCGGTGGCGCGCGAGAAGCGCATCTTCGATGCGTCCGAGCTGGACGCGGTCGAGCGCTTCCTGCGCGACCCGCACGGCTGGCGGCCGTGACCTTCGCGCTGGCGACCGCCGTCGCGGCGGTACTGAACACGCTGGCGCTGTTGCATCTCTATTGGGCGATGGGCGGACGCTGGGGCCACGACGCCGCCCTCCCGCGCCGCTCGACCGGCGAGCGTCTGTTCGAACCATCAAAGCGCAGCACCGTCCTGGTGGCGCTGATCTTGGTAGGTGCCGCCCTCGTCGTGCAGCTCGCAGTGCGCGACGGCATGTTTCATGGCGTTGCCGGTGGCCTCGTCGCGATGCTGGCGTTCGTTTTCCTCGCACGCGCGATCGGCGACTTCAAATGGCTCGGCCTCTTCAAGCGTGAGAACGCTTCAAAGTTTTCGCGTCTCGACACACGCTTTTACGTGCCGTTGAGCCTCCTGCTGGCCTTGGCCTGCGCCTGCATCTCGTTCGAGGCGCTTTCGTGATCGCCCCCACTGTCATTGGCCAGATCGAAGCGATCTGGCGTTTTCCGGTGAAGTCGATGCGCGGCGAGAAGCTCGAAACGGGCAAGCTGCGCGGCACCGGCCTGTTCGGCGACCGGCAATATGCCTTCCTGCGTCGCAACGACCGCACGCGCTTTCCGTGGCTGACCGGACGGCAACTGCCCGACCTGGTGCGCTGGATCGCGCGCTATGACACGCCGGACAATCCGCACGTGGCGAAGCTGACGGTCGAGGCGCCCGACGGAAAGATCTATGCGATCGACGACGCGGCGCTGGTCGCGCGCCTGTCGGAAGAAGCCGGCGAGCCGGTCGCGCGGCTGCAGCTCGGACGCGGCGCCTATGACTCGATGGCGCTGTCGCTGGTCGCCACCGATATCGACGATCGCATCGCCGCGCTGCACGGCGCGCCGGTCGATCGCCGTCGCTTTCGCATCAACCTCGAAATCGCGCTCGCCGATCGCGCCGCCAACGAGACGGGCTGGGTCGGCAAGACGCTTTCCCTCGGCACGCAGGCGCGTATCGCGGTGGTCGAGCCGATCGACCGCTGCGTCATGGTCACGATCGATCCCGACAATTCGGCGAAAGACCCGTCGGTGCTGCGCACCGTGTCGCAGAAATTCGGCAACGAGATCGGCGTCTACGCCAACATCCTGGCGCGCGGCGAGCTGCGCGTCGGCGACGACGTTTTTTAGCGGCAACGGAGGCGAAATTCGCCCATGCTCCTGGCAAGGGGTGGATCAAACCAAGAAGGAACCCGACCATGCGGTCATCTTTTGCCATACTCGTTGCGCTGACTGCGCTGGCCGCGCCGGCTTTCGCAGCCGACGCGCCGAAGAACATTACCGAGGCGGTCGCCAACAGCGCGCGTCCGGAGACGGACGTCAAACGCGACGCCGATCGCAAGCCGGCGCAACTACTCGCCTTTGCCGGCGTCAAGCCGGGCGACAAGGTGCTCGACCTGATGACGGGCGGCGGTTACTTCACCCGCCTGTTCGCGGGCGCGGTCGGACCGACCGGTGCGGTCTATTCGTACCAGCCGGCCGAATTCGGCAAGTTCGCCAAGGAGCCGATGCCGGCCAACGGATCGAAGCCCGATCCGACGCGGCCGAACGTGACCTTCGTCACCACGCCGATCAGCGAGTTCAAGGCGCCCGACAAGGTCGACCTGGTGTGGACGTCGCAGAACTATCATGACCTGCACACCAAGCTGCTGCCGGTCGACATCGCCAAGTTCAACAAGAGCGTGTTCGACGCGCTCAAGCCGGGCGGCACGTTTATCGTGCTCGACCATTCGGCACCGGCCGGGACCGGGCTCAACGACGCCGAGACATTGCATCGGATCGATGAAGCGGCGGTGCGCAAGGAAGTCGAAGCGGCCGGATTCAAATATGACGGATCGAGCGACGTGCTGCGCAACAAGGACGATTCGCGCACGATCAAAGTCTTCGACCCCGCCATTCGCGGCAAGACCGATCAGTTCATTTTGAAATTCAAGAAGCCGTAAAGCAGCAGCGTCCAGCGCGGAGCGCCTTCTGACGCGGAAGTCAGAGCGCTTCGCGCGAGGATGGCTACGATCGCAACTGCACCAGTTGCACGACCAGCGCGCCGAACGGGCTCACGCTTTCGATCTTTACCGGCACCTGCCGCTTGTCGTTGCCGAGCGGTGCGGCCCAGACGGTGATCGGCGGCAGCGAGCCGTCCTTCTGCGTGAACCAGCGCTTCTGGTTCTTGCGCCAGAAGCCGGGCCCCGGCTCGACTTTGATCTCGCATTTGCGCGTCGCGCCGGCATAGGCCGTGTAGGACGACGGCTCCAGCGTCGCGACGCCGCCGTCGGCGAACTTCACTTCGAACCGGCGACGCCCGTCATAGACCGATTGCGCGCCGGTGCAGGTGCCGGTGTCTTCGATGCGTTTCAGCGCGGCCGCGACCGCGGATAAAAGATCGACCGTGTTCTGCGTCAGCTCGGGCGCGACTTCGTCGACATTGTCGTCGGCCGGCGGCGGCTCGACGTGCTTGGTGAGGAAACCGCCGGCGCCGTCATAGGCAAGCGTGGTCGAACGCTTCTGGTCCTTCCACCGGCTTTCCACCACGTGCTTCTCGGGGCGCACCTGGCCCGCGGCGATGCGGCCGTTGGAATGGAGATGCGTCGTCCATGGAAACAGCGCGCCGATATTGCCCGATGTCCTGGCCTCGATGTCGAGCGCGTAGCTCGACGGGTTCAACCCATAGTCGATCGTCGCCGACAGGGCTTCGAGCCCACCGGCGTAGATCTTGTAATCGAGTTTGAGCGGCGCTGCCGACGCGGAGCCGGCGAGCAGCCCAGCGGACGAGAATGCAAGGAGAGCGAGGCGCATGGACGCCGATATGGGCGCAATTCGCCCAAGGTGAATAGGCGCTTTCACGCCGCCGCTTCGTAGAAGACGGGCGCGTCGCAGTCGCCGCGTTCGCAACGTCCCTGCCCGTTTCGGATGCAGCGGGCGCAGGCGCCGCGCCGTTCGCGCATCCAGGCGCTGGCGGCGGCGAGCCGTTCGCCCTGCCAGAATTTCAGCAGATGCACGTTGGTAAAGGCGGGCAGACGCTCGATCGCATAGAGATGCGTCCACGCGCCCTCGTCACGATGCGCCACGGCGCAGTAGGTCCAGATCCGGCTGCGCTCGTGACGGGACCAGAAGCTCAGGATCGAGTCATGCGGACCGAGCCGCACGGGACAGGCCGGGTCGTCGGATCTCAGCAAACCATCGAACATCGAACACCACTCCGCTTTGGAGCAGGCCGACAGAAATATGCGGTAACGGTCCCGTTTGGTTGCCTGACCGGCCGCATCGTCCCGGAGGACCGCCACCTTGCCCGGGAAGGCAGGTTGGCGTGGGCGTCGACCCACTCTTGATGCGGGGCGGAAGCTAGCGAAGCCCTATCGTGACGGCAACGGGGATTTTCACGTCTCGGTGAGCGCCAACTCGCACGTCCTCGCGGGCAAGGACGCAAACCAGTCGGCATAGGGCGTGTTGTGCACCATGCGCCGGTTGTAGTCGGGCGCCCCGTCATCCCACCAGGGAGGTCCGCGCTCGCCGAGCCTGCGCCTGGCTTCCTCGACCCGCGCACGCGCCTCGATGCCAGGCTCGGGATCGCTGCGCTTCTTGGCGCGCGCCACGTCGCGACGCGCCTCCGCCAAGGCCCGGACCAGCCGCTCGTGCTCTGCCGGAGGCAGGTTCGGGTTGGATGCGCGCCACAGCCGGCCGCGCACGACGAGGTAACGCCCGTCAGGGGTGCGGAGCGGTTCGGGCGGCGGCGGCGGCTCGCGCTTCATATACCTGGAACGCGCGAACCAGGTGATTTGCACGCTCCGTCATGGCAGCCAGCAGGCGCGGGCCACGCGCAGGAAGTTTTCGCCCAGGATGCCGTGCACCGACGCGTCGTCGTAACCGCGCTGCTGCAGGCCCTCGACGATCGCCGGCAACTGCTCGGCCCCTGCCCGGACCGTGTTGCCGCCATAGCCGAAACGGGCCGGCCACCAGGGCTCGCGGTCGGGTGGAAGCGCGTCGGCGACGCCCGGCATCAGGCTGGCGTCGAAGCCAAGCCCGACATGCGCCGGTCCGACCATCGCGGCGACGTGGTCGATATGGCGCAGCATCGCGGCGGCAAGATCGTCGCTGACGCCGAGAAACGGTCCGATGCCGGTGATGCCGACGACGCCGCCGGTGGCGGCGCAGGCACGGATCTGGTCGTCGCGAATGTTGCGCGGATGATCGGTCAGCGCGCGCGCATTGGCATGCGAGAAGACGACCGGCCGCAACGATTGCTCCATCACCTCCATGCTGGTGCGGTACGAGCTGTGCGAGCAGTCCATCATCACGCCGAACTGGTTGGCGGCGGCGACGATGCGCCGGCCCCAGTCGCTCAGCCCGACATCGTTGCCGTCTTCGGCATCGTGACAGCCGCCCGCCGCCCGATTGTTCCGGTTGTAGGCGAGATGGATCTGGCGCACGCCGAGATCGCGAAACAGCCGGAACAGATCGATATCGCCGTCGAGCATCTCCGAGCCTTCGAGGTCGAAGGCGATCGCCATCTTGCCGTCGCGCCTGGCAGCCTCGACGTCTTCGATCCGCCCGGCCAGCACGAACTGCTCGGGTCGCGCCAGGATCCAGGCGCGATAGGACGCGATCACGCGCAGCATGTCGGGCCACGGATTGAAGTCCATGCCGACATTGATCGAGACGAAATCGACGCCCGCCGCGGCATGCCGGGACAGCACGCTGAAATCGAGGCCGGGGCGCAGCGGCAGGCAGGAATGAGCATCCCAGACGAGCTTCTTCGGCATGCTGCAGGCAATCCCAATGCGTGAGTTGGCACGATCGTATCGGTGTCGCGCCCGCGCCGGAAGACGCGCTGGAAGCGGCCCGTGACCAAGTTCGACGTCGCGCCGCCTTCGCGGGGCGTTAAGCCCAGCCCTCCAGCACCTCGACGAACTTGCTGAGCCAGGCGTTGGTCTGGTTGCCGTCGAGCACGCGGTGGTCGATCGACAGCGAGACATAGGCCATCGGCCGGATCTGGATCGCGTCTTGACCGTCGATCTCGCGCACCACGACGCGCTTCTCCAGCTTGCCGACGCCGAGAATCGCCGACTGCGGCTGGTTGATGATGATCGGCGCCGCCACCAGCGAACCCGACACGCCGTGATTGGAAATCGAGAACGTGCCGTTCTGCACGTCGGCCGGCGCCAGCTTGCCGCGCCGCGCTTTGTCGACCAGCTCGGTCAGCCGCGTTGCGATGCCGAGCAGCGACAGCTCGTTCGACTTGTGCAGCACCGGAACGATCAGTCCCTTGTCGCCGAGATCGGTGCCGATGCCGACATTGACGTCGCCGAAGATCTCGATCGCGTCGTCGTGCCAGCGGCTGTTGACCGTCGGCACCGCGCGCATCGCCTCGACGACGGCGGCGACGAAATAGGCGGTGAAGGTCAGGTTGGCACCGCTTTTGGCGAACGAGTCCTTGTTCGCCTTGCGATGGGCGCTGATCGCCGTGAAATCGCATTCGAACACCGCGGTCACGTGCGGCGCGACCTGCAGCGAATGCGACATGTGCTCGGCGATGCGTCTGCGCATCGTCGTGTGCGGGACTTTCACGTCGCGCAGCGACGTCCCGGATTTCGGTTCGACGGCCTTCGGCTCCTTTGAAATCCGGGAGCGTGCTTCGCACGCCAGAATCACATCTTCGCGCGAAATGCGTCCATGTTTTCCGGTGCCGCTGATGCCTGCGGGATCGAGATCATTCTCGCGCAGCAGGCGCCGCACCGATGGCGACAGGCGCAGCTCGCGATCGAATTCCGGCGGCGCCGAGAAGTCCTGACGCCACTCGGTCTGCTTCGGCGCTGCGGCAGCGACAACAGGCGCCGCGCCCGCCGCAGTACCCGCTTCGATGCGCGCCAGCACGTCGCCCGGGCCCGCTTCGGCGCCCGTCGCCAGCACGATCTCGCGCAGCACGCCGGCAGCGGGCGCCGCGACTTCGACCACGACTTTGTCGGTTTCGATTTCGACCAGCAGCTCATCGGCCGCGACCGCGTCGCCGATCTGCTTGTGCCAGGTCTGGATCGTCGCCTTGGTGCCTTCCTGCTCGACCGGCATCTGCACGTCGATCAGGCGCGTCTTGTCGATCTGGTCCATCATCTAAAATCCGATCAGCGCGTCGATCTTGGCGCGGATGGAGTCGACCGACGGCAGCACATGTTCGAGCAACACTGCATTGTGCGGGCTGGGAATGTCGGGCATGGCCAGGCGCGACACCGGCGCGTCGAGATCGAGGAAACATTCGTCGGCGACGAAGGCGGCGATCTCGCCGCCGAAGCCGCCGGTCTTGAGGTCTTCATGCACGATCAGGCAGCGATGCGTGCGCGACACCGACGCCCGCACCGTCGCGCTGTCCCACGGCAGCAACGTGCGCAGATCGATGATCTCGACCGACTGGCCGCTCGCCTTGGCCGCGTCTTCGCAGCGTTCGACCATCGCGCCCCAGGTGACGATGGTGAGCTTGTCGCCGCGCTGCGTGATCTTGGCCTTGCCGAACGGCAGCACATACGCGTCGCCCGGATAGGGCCGTCGCGCCCAGGCGGCATCGAGCATGGCGCGATGCTCGAGGAACATCACCGGATCGTTGCCGCGCAGCGCGGTGCGCAGCAATCCGACCGCGTCGGCCGCGTTCGACGGCGCCGCCACCATCCAGCCCGGGGCGTGCACGAACTGCACTTCGTTCGTCATGCTGTGCCACGGGTCGCCGCATTTGAAAAAGCCGATCGGCATGCGCAGCACCATGGGGGCCGCGAAGCGGTTGTTGGTGCGCCAGCGCATCGTGCCGCAATCATTGATCTGCTCGACGGCGGGGTCGGCATATTTGCGGAACTGGATTTCCGGCACCGGCATCAGCCCCGCCATCGCCATACCGACGGCGCGGCCGACGATGCCCTCTTCCGACAGGCTGGTGTCGAACACGCGCTCGACTCCGAATTTCTGCTGCAGCCCCAACGTGACGCCGTGCACGCCGCCCTTGGGCCCGACATCCTCGCCGAACACCACGACCCGCGGATTGAGCGTCAGCTCGTGCTCGAGCACGCGGCGGATCGCGGTCACCATGTTGATGCGCGGTCCGGCGGTCGCAGCCTCGCTGCTCGAGACCGGCGGCACGTAGCCTTCGACCCACTGGCCGCCCTGCGTCTGCATCGCGCTTTCGAAGAAAACGTTGCGCGTCACCGTCTCGGGGTCCGCCACCGGACGGGCTTCGGCCTTGCCGCGCGCATCGGCGACCAGCGCGGTCGCCGACGAAGCCGCGTCGTCCCATGCCGCCTGCGACAGGTGGTTCGGCACCAGGAACGACTTGAGCTTGGGCAGCGGGTCGCGCGCCCATTCCGCTTTGACCGTCTCTTCCGATTTGTAGGTTTGCGTGTCCTGGAACGAATGGCCCTGCAGGCGCGGCACGGTGAGGCGCAGCAGGCACGGGCCGCTGCGGCCGCGCACATGGGTCATCGCCTGTTCGATCAGCGACGCGGCTTCGACCGGTTCGGTGCCGTCGCCCGACAGGACGCGCAGGCCGGAGAAGCTTTTCAGATTGCGCGCGATGTCGGCGCCCGGCGTCTGCAATTCGCCCGGCACCGAAATGCCGTAGCCATTGTCTTCGATATAAAACAGCATCGGCAGCTGCAGCGTCGTCGCGATGGTCAGCGCCGACCAGAATCCGTTGGTCGCGACCGACGCGTCGCCGCCCAGCACCACGCCGATGGCGCGCGCATAGGCGGGATCGTTCAGCACGGTGCGGCGATATTCGACCGCCTGCGCCCAGCCTGCCGTCGGCGTGTATTGCGCGCCGACGCCGCCGCACATCGGCAGCGCCGAGGCCCCGCTCGCATTGGGATAGTTGAACACGACGCCGATATCGCGCCCGTCGGAATAGCCGCCCGCGCGTCCCATCGCCGAGCCCAGCGCATCGTCGAGATCGACGCCCAGCGCCAGCAGCATCGGACGCGAACGGTAATAGCCGCACACCGCGTCGTTGTGATCGGTGAGCAGCGTGCCGAGCAGGATCTGCGCGAGATCGTGGCCGCGCGCCGAGAACTGGTAGAGGACCTTCTTTTCGGGAACGAGCGTGGTCTCTTCGAGCTCGTCGAGCCCGCGCGAGACATGCAGCAGATGGACGATGCGGGCCCAGTCGATCGCGGGTGCCCTACCCGTCTCGCCCACGGTCGGGGTCTTGCGCTCGGCCAGTTTCTGCATCGGGTCGCTCCCAGGCATGTTCGAGCCAGTCTGGACCCGGGCCGGGCGGATTTCTGTGCTTTTCCGGTCGCGACCCGGGGGAGAATGGGCATAGAATGCCGGGATCGGCCGATATCGGGAAATGACCATGTCGCAAGAAGCACGCGGGCTGGACTCGTTCGAAGTCCGGCTCCTCCAGGAGCTGCAGCAGGATTCGCGCCTTACCGCGCAGGAACTGTCGGAGAAGGTCGGCCTGTCGGCCTCGCCCTGCTGGCGACGGCTCAAGCGGCTGCAGGACGAGGGCTACATCCAGCGCTACACGGTGCTGCTCGACCCGGTGAAAGCGGGCGTGCCGGAATGCGTCTTCACGCATGTGACGCTGACCAAGCACGACCTGGCCGGCATCGAGGAATTCGAGCGCGCCGTGTCGCGACGGCCCGAAGTGCTCGAATGTTATTCAACCACCGGTGACGCCGACTATCTGCTGCGCGTCGTGGCGCGCGACGTGCGCCAGTACGAACAATTCCTGCGCGACGTGATCTTCACGCAGAAAGCGGTCAGCCAGGTAAAGTCGAACTTCGCTCTGCGCGCGGTGAAGTATGAAACCGCGCTGCCCGTGCACGAGTAAACCTGAACCAATCACTTTCAGGAAAACGCCATTTCCCTGTACTATACCGGATAATTCCTATGCATCCGTTCGACAGAGAGGGGCTTGCATAGTAACCTATCTGGTACTATCATGTCTGTACGGGTCGTTGAGTACGTTCGGGAAGATGGCTCCATTCCTTACAAGGTTTGGTTCGATAGCCTGAACGATCAGGCGGCCGCGAAAGTCACGCTCGCGAAAATTCGCCTCGAGCTTGGCAACACGTCGAATGGGAAATGGTTCGACGGGATCGGCGAGTGCGTCATCGACTGGGGCCCCGGCTATCGGATTTATCTCGCCAAGGATGGCGATTTTCTCATTGTCCTGTTCGGCGGCGGAACCAAAAAGCGTCAACAGGCCGACATCGATCGGGCAAAGACGCTTCTTCGTGAATACAAGTCCCGCAAGCGCGCAGAGCGGGAAGATAGGAAGCGCTGAGCATGGCCCTTACACGCGATTTCAAGTTGACCATCACGGAGCGCGTGGCGCGCGAGCCCGCGTTTGCCAATGCTCTCCTCGATGAAGCCGCCACGCTTTTTCTCAATGGCGAACCCGAAGCCGCACGACTCATTCTTCGCGATCTGGTCAATGCCACGGTCGGTTTCGAGGGCCTGGCCGATGTGACGTCAAAACCAAGCAAAAGCCTTCACCGCATGCTCTCGCGGCGGGGAAATCCAAGCATGGACAATCTTGCTGCGATCTTCGGCGCCGTACGCGCGCGCCTTGGAGTCCGGATCAAAGTGCAGGCCGTCAAAGCGGCTTAGGTGGAGCAGCGCTACGCCGCCTTCTTCCGCAGCTGCGCCGCCAGCACGCCCAGCATCAGGTCATTATCCGCGGGCGTGCCGATCGAAATGCGCAGGAACGAGCGCTTGCCGACCGGAATGGGCCGCACGATCACGCCTTCAGCGAGCATCGCCTCGCTGGTCGCGATCGCGTCTTCGACTTCGAAGAAGTGGAAATTGGCTTGCGAGGAAGACGGCGTGACGCCCAGCTCGCGCAGCTTCGGCGCCAGGCGCGTGCGCTCGGCGACGGTGTCGGCGACGGTGCGCTGCAGATGCGCCGTGTCGTCCCACGCCGCCAGTGCCGCCGCCTGGCTCAAGGTCGGCACGTTGAAGAACGGGCGCAGCCGGTCGATGTAGGACACGAAATCGGGCGACGAGGCGATGCCGTAGCCGACCCGCATCGAGGCCAGCCCGTACGCTTTCGAGAACGTCCGCAGCGCCAGCCACGTGCCGCCCCAGTTCCGCAGCAGCGGCAGCGGATCGAAGCTTTTCGCCGCGTCGACATATTCGCGGTAGGCCTCGTCGAGCAGCAGCACCACGTCCTTGGGCAGCGCCTGCAGAATGCGCTCGAACTCGGCGCGCTCGATCAGATTTCCGGTCGGGTTGTTGGGCGTGCACAGGACCAGCACGCGCACGCCGCCCTGCACTGCCCGGGTCAGCGCCTCGACGTCGATGCTCCAATCCGGCTTGCGCGGCACGTCGCGCAGCACCGCGCCGATCCCGTTGGCGACGATCGCATAGGACGGAAAGGTCGGCGCCGACTGGACGACGATTTCGCCGGGATCGACCGTCGCGCGCAGCGCATAGTCGAGGATCGCTTCCGAACCCGGGCCGAACACGAGACAGTCGGGATCGACCGCAAGGTCGGCGGCGATGCGCGCGCGCAACGCGCTGCAGGCCGCATCGGGATAGAACTCGATCTCGCGCAGCGCCTCGCGCACCGCGACGGTGACGTTCGGGCTGGGGCCGAACGGATTCTCGTTGCTCGCCAGCTTGGCGAATCGGGTCCGGCGATAGCGCCGACCCGCCTCGGCCAGCGACATGCCGCCTTTGTAAGGGATCACCGCGTCGAGCGCGGGGCGGAACGGCGAGCGAGGCTTGGACACGCGGGATTCTCCAGCTTGGACACCCGAGTGTGGACCGAGGCGCCAGGGCAGATCCTGTCTAATTGCCCCCGATTTCGCCCGCCCCGGGCAAGGATGTTGCGGAACATCCGGTCCGGCGACGGGAAAATTTCGGCAGGCGATTATGTGCCGTCGTAGGCCTTCTGCAGCCCGGCGACGTCGAGCTTCACCATCTGCAGCATCGCTGCCATCACGCGGCGCGCTTTGACCGGGTCGGGATCGGCCACCAGCTTGCGCAGCACGCTGGGCACGATCTGCCACGAAACGCCGTAGCGGTCGCGCAGCCAGCCGCATTGCTCGATCTGGCCACCCTTGCCCAACCCATCCCAGAGGCGGTCGACCTCCGCCTGGTCCTCGCAATCGATGGCGAACGAGATGGCGTGCGTGTACTCGAAGTCGCAGCCGCCATTGAGCGCGAGGAAGCCCTGGCCCGCGAGCGTGAACTCGACGACCAGCACCGAGCCCTCCTTGCCGCCGGGTGCGTCGATCACGTTCTTCTGGACATGGTCGATCCGCGAGTCAGGCAGCAGCGACGTATAAAACCTGGCCGCTTCCTCAGCCTGGCCGTTGAACCACAGGCACGGGGCGATCTTGGACGTGATCTTGGACATGCAGGTCTCCTTTGTCCCGAGGACGAAGGAAAGGTCGGCGCGCCGACATCGGGCAGCGACCAGAAAGCAAAAAGATTGTCACCCCGGCGCAGGCCGGGGTGAAGGGAAAATGGGGGTGACGAAAAACGACGGCGAGCGGCCTCAGCCGCCGTGCTGTTTCACCAGCGCGTCGAGCCCGCGCTTCAGCACCACCTTGCGCACCCCGGCGAGCAGGCCGGCGCCGGTGTCGGACGGGGCGTCGAACGCTGCCGACCAGATCACCTTGCTGCCCTCGCCCTCGGGCTCGACCCGCAAGGTCGAACGGTAGTTGCGCACCGGCAGCGGCCCTTCGACGATGCGATAGCTCATCGAGCGGCCGGCATCGTCGAACGCGGTCAGCTCTTCGCGCGTCACGCCGCTCTTGGGCATTTCCAGCGCGCGCACGCAGCCGGCGCCGAACGGACCTTCGGTTTCGAGCTTGCTGCTGGCGAAGGACGGATGCCACGCGGCGACATCGCCGAATTCGCGCAGGATCTTCCACACCGTCGCGGGCGGCGCTTTCACCACCGCCTGCTCTTCGACCTCGTACAGCTCGCGCGGCCGCGCATTCATCGTCAGCAGGTCGTAGGACGCGACCAGCTCGTCATGCTGGTTGGTGACCGCCACGTCCCAGCGCACTTCGCCATAGTCGGCGTTGCGCAGATTCTTTTCTTTCGCGGTCAGCCGCACCTGCATCGCGTCACCGGGCGACAGCGGCTTCAGAAACCGCAGATTGTCGAGCCCGTAATTGGCCAGCACCGGACCCGGCGCGGGATCGACGAAAAGGCCGGCGGCAAAGGACAGAAGCAGATAGCCGTGCGCGACGCGGCCGGGGAAGAACGGGTTCGCCGCCGCGGCTTCCTCGTCCATGTGGGCGTAAAACGTGTCGCCGGTGAAATGCGCGAAATGTTCGATGTCGCCCAGCGTCACCACCCGCGGCGCAGTGCGGTAGGTTTCGCCGATCACCAGCTCTTCGAAATTCTTGCGGAATGGATGCGCGTCGAACGTCAGTTCGGGCGCGCCCTTGGTCCAGGCGTTGGTGAGTTGCGCGATGCGCTTGGGCGAGCCCTGCAACGCGGTGCGCTGCATGTAATGCATGACGCCGCGAATGCCGCCCAGTTCCTCGCCGCCGCCCGCACGGCCGGGTCCGCCATGGACGAGGCCCGGCAGCGGCGAGCCGTGACCGGTCGATTCCTTGGCGCAGTCCCGATCGACCAGAATGATGCGGCCGTGGAACGAGGCGGCGCCGTGCACCAGTTCGGACGCGACCGCGTCGTCATAGGTGAACACCGACGCGACCAGGCTTCCCTCGCCGCGCTTGACCAGGTTCAACGCGTGTTCGACGTCGCGATACGGCATCAGCGTGGCGACCGGACCGAACGGCTCCGACGCATGCACTTCGATCGCCTCGTCCGGACCCTCGCAGCGCAGCAGCACCGGGCTCAGGAACGCGCCGAGCCGCAAATCCCTTTCGGAGCCGCCCGACAGCTGCACCTGGTCGGGATCGCCGAACGCGACCGTCGCTTCCTTGCGCAGAGTCGCGATCTTGCCGCGCACGTCGTCGAGCTGCGAGCGGCTCGCCAGCGCGCCCATCATCACCTCGTCGCGGCGCGGATCGCCGACCACCACCCTGCCCAGCCGCGTGGCGAGCGCCTTGCACGCGGCGTCCAGCAAATGTTCGGGGACGAAGGCGCGGCGGATGGCGGTGCATTTCTGCCCCGCCTTGGTCGTCATCTCGCGCACGACTTCTTTGATGAACAGATCGAATTCGGGCGAGTCCGGCGTCGCGTCCGGGCCCAGCACCGACGAATTCAGCGAATCGCGTTCGGCGACGAACCGCACCGCCTGCTGCGTGATGGTCGGGTGGTTGCGCAGCTTCGACGATGTATCGATCGAACCGGTGAAAGACACGACGTCCTGGCCGGTCAGATGATCGAGCAGGTCGCCGGTGCTGCCGACAATCAACTGCACGCTGCCTTCTGGAAGAAGGCCGGATTCGATGATCTGCCGGAACATCGCCTCGGCCAGCCATGACGTCGCCGAGGCCGGCTTCACGATCGCGGGCACGCCCGCGAGAATCGTCGGCGCGAGCTTTTCCAGCATGCCCCAGCAGGGGAAATTGAACGCGTTGATATGGACCGCGACGCCCTGGAGCGGGCTCACGATGTGGCGGCCGATGAAGGTGCCGCCCTTGGACAGATTCTCCACCGCGCCGTCGAGCAGGAAACGCTGGTTCGGCAGTTCGCGCCGCCCCTTGGACGCGTACGCGAACACCGTCCCGATACCGCCTTCGATGTCGATCCAGCCGTCCTTGCGCGTGGCGCCGGTATCGTAATTCAGCTCGTAGAGCGCTTCCTTGCGCTCGTTCAGATACAGCGCCAGCGCCTTCAGCCGTTCGGCGCGCTGGTGAAATGTCATCTGGCGCAGCGCCGGCCCGCCGACCTTGCGCGCATAGGCGGCCATGCCGCCGAAATCCACGCCCGCGCTCGAGCAGCTCGCGATCAGGCGGCCGTCGACCGCGCTCATCAGCTCGGCCATCGTGCCCGTGGGCTCGATCCAGCGGCTCTCCGCGTAGCTCATCAGCTTCATAACGATCCTCGACACACAAGCGGGGTGGACGGCGCCGGCAACATAAGACAGTTTCGGCCGCCAGATCCACCTATACTGTATCGCTTTGGAGGCCAGCAAAGGTGACCGAGAAACCGCCCCTGCCTGTTCTTGAAGAGCGGCCTGCGCCGCGCGTCGCCTTGCTGCGCATCAACCGGCCCGAGGCGCGCAACGCGATCAATCTCGACGTGCGCACCGCGCTGGCCGAGCGCATGGGTGCGCTGGCGGAGGATCCACAGATCGCCTGCGTGGTCATCACCGGCGACGAGAAGGCCTTCGCTGCGGGCGCCGACGTCAAGCTGCTCGCCGAACGTTCGTCGCAACAAGTCGCCGCGCTCGAACTCGAAAAACTCTGGGCGCCGATCGAACGCTTTCCCAAGCCGCTGATCGCGGCGGTCGAAGGCTTCGCGCTCGGCGCCGGCTGCGAACTAGCGATGCATGCCGACATCATCGTCGCGTCGGAAAGCGCGAGTTTCGGCCTGCCCGAAGTGAAGCTCGGCATCATGCCCGGCGCCGGCGGCACGCAGCGCCTGGTACGCGCGGTGGGCAAGTTCGCCGCGATGCGCCTGCTGCTGACCGGCGACATGTTCAGCGGCGCGCGCGCGCATGAACTCGGCCTCGCCAGCGAGGTGACGCCGCCCGGCGGCGCGGTTCAACGCGCGCTCGAACTGGCGACGCAGATCGCCGCCCTGCCGCCGCTGGCGCTGCGCGCGATCAAGCAGGCGGCGCTGCAGGGCCCCGAACAACCGCTCGACGCGGCCCTGGCGTTCGAACGGCGGCTGTTCCAATCCTTGTTCGATACGCAGGACCAGAAAGAAGGCATGAGAGCCTTCATCGAAAAGCGCAAGCCGAGCTTCAAGGGAAACTAGAATGAGTCTGCCAAAGACCGTCGCCGTGATCGGCGCAGGCGTGATGGGCCGCGGCATCGCGCAGCTTGCCGCCGCCACCGGCGCTCGCGTGCGCCTGTTCGACGTGCGCGCCGAAGCGGTCACCGAGGCGATCGCCTTCGTCGCCAAGATGCTGCAGCGTCAGGCCGAGAAAGGCACCGTCCCGCACAACGAGGCCGAGCGCCAGATCGCCAACCTGCACGCGGCGTCAGGCCTGGCCGATCTCGCCGATGCGGATCTGATCATCGAAGCGGCGCGCGAAGACCTCGCCACCAAACAGGCGCTGTTCCGCGACCTCGAAGCGATCGTGCGCAAGGATACGATCCTGGCCAGCAACACCTCGTCGCTGTCGATCACCGCGATCGCCGCCGCATGCAGCGAGCCGTCGCGCGTCGCGGGGCTGCATTTCTTCAACCCGGCGCCGCTGATGCGCGTGGTCGAAGTGATCCCGGCGGTGCAGACGAACGAAGCGACGGTGGCGCGCCTGGCCGAGTTCGTGCGCGCCTTCGGGCACAAGCCGGTGCGGGCCGAAGACAGTCCCGGGTTCCTGATCAACCATGCCGGGCGCGGCCTCGGCACCGAAGCTTTGCGCATTCTCCAGGAAGGCATCGCGCCGGTCGAAGACATCGACCGCGTCGTGCGCGACGCGATCGGGCTCAGAATGGGCCCGTTCGAACTGTTCGACCTGACCGGCATGGACGTGTCGAGCGCGGTGCTGGCGCAGATCCATGCCGGGTTCGAGCACGACCCGCGGCTGCGCTCCTCGCATCTCGCGCGACGCCAGGTCGAGGCCGGCCGCTTCGGCCGCAAGACCGGCCGCGGCTGGTACGACTATGATGGCGACAAGCGTGTCGAACCCGGCGAGCCCGCCGTCACCGGCAACGCGGTGCCGGTTTGGATCGACCCGCGGGACACCGATGCGTCGGGATGGTTGCGGCAGCTCGCCGTCGAAGCGGGCTGGCCGTTGGACGACGGGGTGACGCCGGGTGCGTCGTCGCTGCTGCTGGTGACGCCGCTGGGCCACGACGCGACCGTCACCGCGCATGTGCTGGGTCTCGATCCGACGCGCACCGTCGCGGTCGATGCGTGGCTGGGCCGGGGTCCGCGCCGCGGCGCGATGACGACCAGCGTGACCAAGCTTGCGTATCGCGAAGCGGCGCGCGCGCTGCTCGCTGCCGGCGGCGCGCGCGTCACAGTCACGCATGACAGTCCCGGCTTCGTCGCGCCGCGCATTCTCGCCAACATCGTCAACACCGCCGCCGACATCGCGCAGCAGCGTATCGCGACGCCCGAGGATATCGACGAAGCGGTGCGACTCGGCCTGGGATATCCCGCCGGCCCGCTCAGCCTCGGCGACAAGTATGGCGCCACGCGCATCGTCGCGGTGCTGGACGCGATGGCGAATTTCTACGGTGACCCGCGCTATCGCGTGACGCCGTGGCTGCGCCGCCGCGCCCTGCTGGGCGTGTCGCTGCTGACGCCGGAAAGCTAGACGAACTCAGTAGCGTCCGCCGCCACCGCCGGACAGCGAGCGGCGCAGCTCTTCGCGCACGTCGTCGGCGAGCTGCTCGCGCACCTGCGACGGCGCGCCGTCGGTGAAAGCGAAAAAGACAAACGCGTAGCCGGGCGCGTCGCAGCGCACCGCGACGGTAACGCCGCCTGCCTCACCGATGACCTGGTTCGGGCCGAAGCGATCGATCTGCAAACGCCGGATCTCGAGCACGCGACGTGCCGCGTGCAGGCAGGGCTCGACCGGCCCCGACCATTTGGTCCATCGGCTGGTGACGTAGGGACCGGCGGCGGCGGGCTGCACGCCGGCCAGCAACGAAGCTGCGGCGAGCGGCAATAGCAAAAGGCGAGCGCGATTCATGGCCGAAGCCTGCCGTCGCGCCCGCCCGGACGCAAGCATCTACAGTTTCTTGGTGCGAAACTCGGCCAGCGGCTGCACCGTGCCCATGTTCTGCGGCCGGTCCGGTTCGATCTCGCGCAGCGGTGCGCATTCGCGCAAGCCTTCGAGACAGCGGCGCGCAAGCTCCTGGTACTCTTCGGTGCCTTTGCGCTTCCAGGTCATCTCCTGCTCGCTCAGTTCGCGCATCACGCGAGCAGGAATGCCGGCGACCAGGACGCGCGGCGGCACCTGCTCCTTGCTCTTCACGAAACTCATTGCGGCGACGAAGGCGCCCTCGCCGATCACCGCGTCGTCCATGATCACCGCCTGCATGCCGACCAGCGCGTCGCGCCCGACCGTGCAGCCGTGCAGGATGGCGCCGTGCCCGATATGACCGTTCACGTCGACCAGCGCGACGCGCCCGGGAAACGAATGCATGACGCAATTGTCCTGCAGGTTCGCGCCTTCGGCGAGCTGCACGCGGCCGAAATCGCCGCGCATCGAGGCGCCCGGACCGACATAGCAATTCGGTCCCACGATCGCGTCGCCGATCAGCACCGCCGTCGGATGCACGAACGCGGTGGGGTCGACCACCGGAATCGAATTGCCCAGCGCGTAGATCGGCATCTCAGCCCTCGCCCATGCGCAACGCCAGCGCGTGCGCTTCGTCGAGCAACGCCGGGTCGGGGACGCAACGCCAGATCAGCCCGACCCGTTCGGCTTCGGCCGCGGTGAAGGCCTCGCCCAGCATCGCCATGGCACGCGCCCGCGCGAGACCGACCGTGCGGGACGCGGTCCAGGTCGAGCCCGCGTCCGGAATCAGGCCGAGCTTGCTGCCTGGGAGGCGAAAGCTCGCCGACTCCGCAGCGACGGCGATGTCGCATGCCAGTGCGATGCCGACGCCCGCCCCCACTGCCGCGCCGTTGACCGCCGCGATGGTCGGCATCTTCAGCGCCGCGATGGCGCGGATCATCGGGTTGTAGCGCAGCGACAGCGACTCCCCGAGATCGGGCATCGGCGCGCCCTCGGGCACGCGCCGCTCGCTGAGATCCTGGCCGGCGCAGAAGGCGCGTCCGTTGCCGGTGATGATCAGCGCGCGCGCCGAACCCACGCGCGCCAACGCGGCGGCGAATTCCTCGTGCAGCGCGACGGTGAAGCTGTTGAGCCGGTCGGGACGGTTGAGCGCCAGCGTGACGACGTCGTCGCGCCGCGCTTCGGTGACGAGGGCGCTCATCGGCGGGCGCGGCTGCGTGCGGCGGGCAAGCCGCCGAAGCGCGCGCGATGCCGCGCCGATGCGGCCGGCAACTGACCTTCGGCGGTCTCGACCGTGTCGAGCAGATGTTTCTCGGCCGGCTGCTCGGCGGCGAGATAGAGATTGCGGCACAGCTGTCGCGCGGTGCTGCCGGGCCAGTTGGGCGGCAGCAACTCAGGCGGCAGGTCGGGATCCTTCAACAGCACGCGGCGGAATTCGTGAATCGCCAAGGTTCGCACCACGAACGCCCCCTCGGGGTCGGCGGCGGCATGCTCCTGCAGAATGCGCAGCGCGGGACGGAAACGGTCGAGAAACGACTGGTACATCACCGACAGCGCGTCGAGATCCCAGGTCGTCTGCACCAGCCTTCGGAGCTTTTCCGGATCGTCGCGCTCGAGCCCAGGCAGCTGGTCGCGCGTCGCGCGCAGCACCAGCACCGCGCCGTCCTGCGCGTCGTCGCGGATCGCTTCGGCCAGGCTGGCGCGATCGGGATTGGGATGCAGCAACAGGCTTTGCGAGATCGAAGCGAAACCCAGCCAGCCGAGATCGCGCCGGATGCGGTCGCGCTGCTCGGCCTTGTCGGCGTCGATCATCACGATCGACCAGTTGCCGTCCCACGGCACGCTGCCGGCCGCATAGATGCGCTGCGCCGCTTCTTCGAAACGATGACTGCCGGTGTCGGTCAGGCGGTAGTAGCTGCGCCGCCCGACACTGTCGGCGACCAGCCAATTGTCGCGCGTCAGCCGCAGCACCGCCGTCCGCACCAGCCGCTCATTGACGCCGAACGGCGCCAGCAGCGCGACGAGGCTGCCCATCCAGATCGAGCCGCCATGCGGCAGGATCGCGTCACCGAAGACGGTGACGATAAGCGACTTGGCGCGCGGCGACGTGTCGGCCAGCAGCGCCCGCAGAACGCGGCGGAGGGGCGCGGATTTCGACATCAGACTCGTTCGAGCAGCATCGCGACTCCCTGCCCGACGCCGACGCACATCGTGCAGAGACCGTAGCGCGCGCCGCGCAGCTGCAGCTCGCGCACCGCAGCGGTGACCAGGCGCGCGCCGCTCATGCCCAGCGGATGACCGAGCGCGATGGCGCCGCCGCGCGAGTTGACGTGCTCGGCATCGTCGGCGAGGCCGAGCTGGCGCAGCACTGCCAGCGACTGCGCCGCGAATGCTTCGTTGAGTTCGATCACTTCGACGTCCTTGAGCGCGACGCCCTGCCGCTCGAGCAGCTTGCGCACCGCGGGCACCGGCCCCACGCCCATGACGCGCGGCGCCACGCCGGCGGCCGCGAAGCCGAGCACGCGCGCCCGCGCCGTCAGCCCATGCCGCTTCACCGCGTCGGCGGAGGCAACGAACAGCGCGCAGGCGCCGTCATTGACGCCCGACGCGTTGCCGGCGGTGATGCTGCCGCCCTTGCGGAACGGCGTACCGAGTTTGGCCAGCGCCTCGAGGGTCGTATCGCGCGGATGCTCGTCCTGCTCGACCAGCAAGGGCGGGCCTTTCCGCTGGGCCACGGGCACCGCAACGAGTTCAGCGGCGAAGACATTGTCGAGCTGGGCGCGCAGCGCGCGCTGCTGGCTGCGCAGTGCGAACGCATCCTGGTCTTCGCGCGAAATCTGGTGGGCCTCGGCGACGTTCTCGGCGGTCTCGGGCATCGAGTCGACGCCGTACTGTTCCTGCAGCTTGGCGTTGACGAAACGCCAGCCGATCGTGGTGTCGAAGATTTCCGCCGAGCGCGAGAATGCCGTTTCGGCTTTCGGCATCACGAAGGGCGCGCGGCTCATGCTTTCGACGCCGCCCGCCACCATCAGGTCGGCGTCGTCGGCGCGAATGGCGCGCGCCGCCATGGCCACCGCGTCGAGTCCCGAGCCGCACAGGCGATTGACGGTCGTTCCCGCCACCGACTCCGGCAGGCCTGCCAGCAGCACCGCCATGCGTGCGACATTGCGATTGTCCTCGCCGGCCTGGTTGGCGCAGCCGAGCACGACGTCATCGATCTGCGCCGGATCGAGTCCCGGCGCGCGCGCCAGCAAGCTGCGCACGACCAACGCGGCAAGATCGTCGGGCCGCACCGACGACAACGCACCGCCATAGCGGCCGATCGGCGTACGAACCGCGTCGCAGATGAAAGCGTCGGACATCTGGTTTCTCGCTCAGGCTTTTGGTTCAGGAACGACCGGTCGGTGCAGCGCGTGCGAGCGGCCACGGAACAGCGCCACCCGGCGCCGCGAGTCGACTTCGACGATCTCGATGTCGTAGACGCCGGTGCGGCCGCCGAGCGCGCGCTCGATCGCCACCGCTTCGAGTTCTTCGCCGATCCTGGCCGGCGACAGGAACGAAATGTCGGCGCCCGCCGCCACCGTCGCGACGTTGCGCGAGTTGCAGGCATGGGCGAACGACGTGTCGGCCAGCGCGAAAATCACGCCGCCATGGCACATCGCATGACCGTTGACGTGGTCCGGCGTCACCATCATGCGCATCCGCGCATAGCCCGGCTTCACCTCTTCGAGCCGGATGCCGAGCAGCGACGCCGCGGTGTCGCCGCTTTCCATCTTGGCGCTGACGCGTTGCGCCAAAATGGTCGGCTCGTCAGTCATGAAGAAACCACCAAGGCACCAGGAGCACCAAGCCTCACCAAGGGAACGAGCTCGCGCGCGCAGCGCGCAACGAAACCAATCACCGCAGGATCGGGTGCGCGCTTCGCACGCGGGAAGCAGCTCGGTGCTTGTTGGTGTTCTTGGTGTCTTGGTGGTGCGTTCATCAAACTACCGCCCCACGAAGTTCGGCGCACGCTTTTCAAAAAACGCGGCGACCCCTTCACGGTAATCTTCGGTGCGGCCCGCCTGGCGCTGCAGGTCGCGTTCGAGGTCGAGCTGCGTGTCGAGATCGTTGGTCAGCGACTCGTCCAGCGCGCGCTTGATCAGCGCCAGGCCCGCGGTCGGCTGCGTTGCGAGCTGGCGCGCCAGCGCGGTCGCTTCGCCAAGCAGCGCGTCGTCGTCGACGGCGCGCCAGATCATGCCCCACGCGACCGCGGTCTCGGCCGACACTTTTTCGCCCAGCAGCGCCAGCGCGCGGGCTCGTGCCAACCCGATCAGGCGCGGCAACAGAAACGTACCGCCGCTGTCGGGGACCAGCCCGATCTTGCAGAAGGCCTGGATGAAGTTCGCCGACCTGGCGGCCAGCACGATGTCGCACGACAAAGCGAGATTGGCGCCCGCCCCCGCCGCGATGCCGTTGACCGCGGCGATCACCGGCTTGGGCAAGGCGCGGAGCTTGCGGATCAGCGGGCCGTAATATCGGTCGATCGTGGCGCCGAGATCCGGCTTGGCGTCGCCCAGCGGCGAGATCGACGGATCGGCGAGATCCTGGCCGGCGCAGAAGCCGCGCCCGGCCCCGGTCAGCAGCACCGCCCGCACCGTCGCGTCGCGCTCGGCACGATCGAGCGCGCCGGCGAGCGCCGCATGCATCTCGGGCGTGAAGCTGTTCAACTTGTCGGGACGATTGAGCGTGATCGCGGCGACGCCACGCTCGACGGCGTAGAGAACCGGTTCTGCAGACATGCTGGTCATTCCCCGTCTGATACACCGTCGGGCGGTCGGCCGATCCGATACGTATCAGCCCGAAACCGGGGCAGCAACCCGGGCTGCCCTGGATTCCGGCCTCAACGTGATACAGTTTCGGTTGGCATCCAGCCAAAACCGTAGCATAGTCCCCGGGCCTATCCAGGGGAGGCTGCGTGTACACGACCGAACTGCAGAAATCCGGCCCGGACTCCAACAAGACTCCCGGAGTCCTCGTCGCCGAAGATCCGGCGCGGGTCGAGGAATTCGAGGCGCGGATCGCGCGCGACGAGTTCATCGAACCCAAGGACTGGATGCCGGAAGCCTATCGCCGGACCCTGGTCCGGCAGATGTCGCAGCACGCCCATTCGGAAATCGTCGGCATGCTGCCCGAGGGCAACTGGATCAGCCGCGCCCCGTCCTTGCGTCGCAAGGCGGTGCTGCTCGCCAAGGTGCAGGATGAAGGTGGTCACGGCCTCTACATCTATGCCGCCGCGGAAACGCTGGGCACGTCGCGCGAGCAGATGGTCGATGCGCTTCACAGCGGCAAAGCCAAATACTCGACGATCTTCAACTATCCGACGCTGACCTGGGCCGATATCGGTGCCATCGGCTGGCTGGTCGACGGCGCCGCGATCATGAATCAGGTGCCGCTGCAGCGCACCTCCTACGGTCCCTATGCGCGCGCCATGGTGCGTATCTGCAAGGAAGAGAGTTTCCACCAGCGCCAGGGCTTCGAGATCATGATGGTGCTGGCCGCCGGCACCGAGGCCCAGAAGCGCATGGCGCAGGATGCGTTGAATCGCTGGTGGTGGCCGTCGCTGATGATGTTCGGCCCGCCTGACGATAACTCGCCGAACACCGCGCAATCGATCCGCTGGCGCATCAAGCGCGAGACCAATGACGAGCTGCGCCAGAAATTCGTCGATGTGACGGTGCCGCAGGCCGAGGCGATCGGGCTCACCGTCCCCGACCCCGATCTGCGCTGGAACGAAGCGCGCGGCGCGTATGATTTCGGCGCCGTCGACTGGGACGAGTTCTACGCCGTCGTGCGCGGCGAAGGTCCGGTGGCGAAAGAACGGATGCAGGCGCGCATCGGCGCCTGGGAAGACGGCGCCTGGGTGCGCGAAGCCGCGGCCGCGCATGCCGCCAGGCGTGCCGCCCGTGCGGAGGCCGCGTGATGTCGCCGCAGAAAAATTTGGCGGGTGATTTCGCCTTGTGGGAAGTGTTCGTGCGTTCGCGCAACGGGCTCAATCATCGTCACGTCGGCAGCGTCCACGCAGCCGACGCCAAGATGGCGATCGAAGCGGCACGCGACACCTATACGCGTCGCATGGAAGGGGTGAGCCTGTGGGTGTTGCCGTCGGCGGCGATCACCGCATCGGATCCCGGCGATGCCGACGCACTGTTCG
>JAQGIE010000065.1 GCA_028291365.1 Rhodospirillales bacterium | reverse complement strand
GACGGAATCGGCAAAGGACAAGCAGCGATGGCCGGCACCGGCCTGGTCGGCCGCGTCACCGAGGTCGGATTCTGGTCGTCGCGCATCTTGCTGCTGACCGACCTCAACTCGCGCGTCCCGGTGATGCTCGAAGAGAGCCGCGACCGGGCCATCGTCGCGGGCGACAACACCGAATTCCCCCGCCTCGTCTATTTGCCGCAGGACGCGCGCATCGTGCCCGGCCAGCGCGTGGTGACCTCGGGCCATGACGGCGTGTTCCCGGCCGGCCTGCCGGTCGGGATCGTGCGTTCGGTCACCGGCAACGACGTGCGCATCGCGCCGCTCGCCGATCTGTCGCGTCTCGAAGTGCTGCAGCTCATCGACACCGGCACCTCGGCGCTGACGCCCGAAACCGCGCCGGCCGCGCCGCCTGCCGCCCCCGTCCCTGGCACAGTCACGCACAAGGCCCGCGGCCGGTCGTGACCCCTACGACCGTCTGGCATCGGCTGGACCAGACGGCACGCGCCCTGGTCCCTGGCCTGACCCTGCTGTTGGCGACGCTGCTGTCGCTGCTGCCGCTGGGCCTGCCCGGCTGGGGCCAGGTGACGCCGCCTTTCGCGCTGATGGCGGTGTTCTGGTGGTCGATCCACCGTCCAGCTTCGGTGCCGCCCTCGATCGCCTTCGGCATCGGCCTGCTGCAGGACCTCGCCTCGGGCGCGCCGATCGGGCAAAGCGCGCTGCTGCTGGTGCTGACGCGCTGGATCATTTTGGGCCAGCGCCGCTTTCTCGCGCCGCAGCCTTTCGTGCTCCTGTGGGGATCGTTCGCGCTGGTCGCGGTCGCCGCGGCGACGGTGGAATGGGTGTGCTACGCGCTGCTCACGGTGCGCATTCCACCGATCGAAGCCGGACTTACGCGCGCCGCGCTCGGCATCGCGTTGTTTCCGATCGTGGTGCGGCTCGCGCTGCTGCCGGCGCAACGATTCGCCAACGATGGCGTCGTATCCTGAGGCCATGAGCGCGGTCTACTTCCCTGCCGGCAACGTCGCGTTTGCGTCGACATGGATCCCTGCGTGCGCGGGGCATGTGAAGCCATGAGCTCGGACCGCGACGCCGACCGGTTCCGCACGCTGGGCCGCCGTACGGCGATGCTCGGCGGGTTGCAGCTGGGCATGCTGGGCGTGCTGGGCGCGCGCATGTATTGGCTGCAGGTGCTGGAGAGCGAGCGCTATCAGATGCTCGCCGACGACAATCGCATCAATCTGCGGCTGCTGGCGCCGTCGCGCGGCACCGTCCTCGATCGTCACGGCACACCGCTGGCGCTCAACGAGCGCAATTACCGCGCCCTGATCGTGTCCGAGCAGACGCCCTCGGTCGAACGCACGCTGAGCGTGCTCTCCGGCATCCTGCCGCTGGGCGACCAGGAGAAGCAGCGCATCATCAAGGAGGTCGCCAAGAAGCGCGCCTTCATGCCGGTGCTGCTGCGCGAGAACCTGACCTGGGAACAGGTCGCGGCGGTCGAAGTCAACGCGCCCGACCTGCCCGGCGTGTCGATCGATGTCGGCGAAGTGCGGTCCTATCCGCTCGGCGACACGATGAGCCACGTCATCGGCTATGTCAGCGCCGTCAACGAAGCCGAGCTGAAAGACGAGCGCGAGCCGGTTCTGTCGCTGCCCGGTTTCAAGATCGGCAAGAGCGGCATCGAGAAACACCACGAACTGAATCTGCGCGGCCAGGCGGGCACGACCCAGGTCGAGGTCAACGCCTATGGCCGTACCATCCGCGAACTCGCGCGCGACGACGCCAAGGCCGGTCATCGCCTGACCTTGACGATCGACGCCGAGCTGCAGAAAGCGGCATACGACCGGTTGCGCCAGGAAGAATCGGGCGCCGCCGTCATCATGGATGCGCACACCGGCGCGGTCTACGTGCTGGCGAGCTTTCCGGGCTTCGACCCGAACGTGTTCAGCCGCGGCATTCCGCTCGATTTGTGGGAGGAGCTGCAATCGTCGCCGACCTTGCCGCTCAACAACAAAGCGTCGGGCGGCGTCTATCCGCCGGGTTCGACCTTCAAGATGACGACGGCGCTGGCCGGTCTCGACAGCGGCGCGATCGATCTCAACCACACCGTCCACTGCAACGGGCAGTATCCGTTCGGCGATCACGTCTTCCATTGCTGGAAGAAGGGCGGACACGGTTCGGTCAACCTCACCTACGCGTTTGCGCAGAGCTGCGACTGTTTCTTCTACGATGTCGGCCGCCGCGCCGGCATCGACGCGATCTGGGCGACCGCGACCAAGCTCGGCTTCGGCGGCAAGACCGGGCTTGATCTGCCCTATGAGCGTCCGGGCCTGATCCCGAGCCAGGCGTGGAAGAAGAAAGCCACCGGCGACATCTGGCATCCCGGCGAAACGCTCTCGGTGGCGATCGGCCAGGGCGCCGTCGTCGTCACGCCGTTGCAGCTCGCGGTGATGACCGCGCGCATCGCCAGCGGCTTTGCCGTCGAACCGCATCTGGCGAAAGAGATCCAGGACGTCGCGCGCGAACGCACCGACTGGCCGCGCCTGGCGTTCAAGCAGCAGCATCTCGACGCGATCCGGCTGGGCATGACCGCGGTGACGCAGTACGGCACCGCCGCGCGCTCGCAGATCAAAGAGCCGGGCATGCAGATGGCGGGCAAGACGGGCAGCGCGCAGGTGCGTCGCATCACCGCCGCCGAGCGCGAGCGCGGCGTGAAGAGCGAGCAGCTGCCGTGGAAGGATCGCGACCACGGCCTGTTCGTCAGCTACGCGCCCATCGACAATCCACGCTATGTCTGCGCCGTCGTGTGCGAGCACGGCAACCACGGCGCCACCGCCGCGCTGGTTGCGCACGACCTGATGCTGGAAGCACAGAAGCGCGATCCCGGCGCGATCGCGTGAGCCTTCCCGCGGACCTGCCCCGCCGGCACCTGCTTGGTCGCCGCGCCGCGATGCTCGGCGGGTTGCAGGTCGGCATGCTCGGCCTGCTCGGTGCGCGCATGTACGGGCTGCAGGTGCTCGACGGCGATCGCTACCAGATGCTGGCCGACGAGAACCGCATCGCGCTGCGCCTGCTGGCGCCGTCGCGCGGGACCATCGTCGATCGCGACGGCATCGCGCTCGCGCGCAACGAGCGCAATTTCCGCGCCGTGCTGGTCGCCGAACGCACCCAGTCGGTCGAGGCGACGCTCGATGCGGTGCAGGCGATCGTGCCGCTGGCCGAGGCTGAGATGCAGCGCGTGCTGCGCGACGTTGCGCGCAAGCGCGGCTTCGTGCCGGTGCTGCTGCGCGAAAATCTGAGCTGGGCGCAGGTCGCCGCGATCGAAGTCCACGCGCCCGATCTGCCCGGCGTCGCCATCGAAATCGGCGACGTGCGCACCTATCCGCTGGGCGAGGCCGCGAGCCATCTGCTGGGCTATGTGCGCGCAGTCAGCGAGCCGGACCTGAAGGACGATCGCGATCCGGTCCTGTCGCTGCCGGGTTTCAAGATCGGCAAGGACGGCATCGAGCGCCAGCATGACGGCGTGCTTCGCGGCGGCGCCGGTCTCAGCGAAGTCGAAGTCAACGCGACCGGCCGTTCGATTCGCGAACTGTCGCGCCAAGATCCCAAAGACGGCGCGAAACTCACGCTCGCGCTCGACGCCGAGCTGCAGAAGCTTGCCTATGCGCGGCTCGCCGCCGAGAAATCCGGTGCCGCCGTGGTGTTGGACGTGCGCACCGGGGCGATCTATGCGCTGGCGTCGTTCCCCGGCGTCGCGCCCGACCTGTTCGCGCACACGATCAGCAGCACGATGTGGGATGAGCTGATGCAGAGCGCGACGACGCCGCTGGTCAACAAGGCGGCCGACGGCGTCTATGCACCCGGTTCGACGTTCAAGATCGCCACCGCGCTCGCTGCGTTGCAGACGCGGGCGGTCGAGCCCGACCACACGGTCGTGTGCACCGGTAGCGTGACGTTCGGCAATCGCACCTTTCATTGCCTGTCCAAGCACGGCCATGGCCGCGTCGGCTTCACCCAGGCCTTCGCCCATTCCTGCAACGTGTTCTTCTATGACGTCGCCAGCCGCGCCGGCATCGACGCGATTCACACGGCGTCGCTGGCGCTCGGCCTCGGCCAGCGCACCGGCATCGACCTGCCGCACGAAAGAGCCGGGCTGGTGCCCAGCCAGGCGTGGAAGAAAAAGGCCACCGGCGATGTGTGGCATGCGGGCGAAACCTTGTCGGTCGGAATCGGCCAGGGTGACGTGCGCGCCAGCCCGTTGCAGCTGGCGCTGATGATCGCGCGCGTCGCCGGCGGCGAAGCGATCGTGCCGCATCTCGTGAAAGATTCGGCCGAGCAAAAAGCCTGGCCGCGCCTGCCCTTCCTGCCGCGGCATCTCGACGTGGTGAAAGCCGGGCTGGAGGCGGTATGCAGCAGCGGCACGGCGATGCGGGCGCAAATCCGCGAGCCGGGATTGCAGATGGCCGGCAAGACCGGCACCGCCCAGGTGCGTGCGATATCACAGGAAGATCGGGACGAGGGCGTGCGCAGCGACGACATGGATTGGGAAGATCGCGATCACGCGCTGTTCGTCGGCTACGCACCGGTGGCGTCGCCGCGCTATGCCTGCGCCGTCGTCGTCGAGCATGGCGGCCACGGCAATACGGTCGCGGCACCGATCGCGCGCGACCTGTTGCTCGAAGTCCAGAAGCGCGACCCGGGCGCGATGGCGTGACTCGATGAGCTGGATCTCGGCATCGAGCCGCACCTCGCACGCATTCGGCACGCCCGAACTCTCGCTGTCGGCCAAGGTCTGGCAGATCAGCCGGCTGTTCGTGATGCTGGTGGTGGCGCTCGGCGCCGTCGGCGTGCTGGGTCAGTATTCCGCCGCCAACGGCCATATGGAGCCGTGGGCGAGCCGGCACGCGCTGCGTTTCGGCATCTGTTTCGTCGCCATGATCGGCATCGCGCTGATCGACGTGCGCTTCCTCGCGCGCATGGCCTATCCGGTCTATTTCGCCAATCTGCTGCTGCTCGCGGGCGTCGAGGCCTACGGCAAGATCGGCGGCCTTGGCGCGCAGCGTTGGATCAATCTCGGCTTCGTGCAGCTGCAGCCGTCCGAGCTGATGAAGATCGCGCTGGTGCTCGGCCTCGCCCGCTGGTTCCACGACGCGACGCTGGAGGATGTGCGGCGCCCGACCTATCTGCTGGCGCCGCTGGCGATGATCCTGCTGCCGGTCGGGCTGGTGCTGGCGCAGCCCAATCTCGGCACCGGCCTGATGCTGCTGATGGTCGGCGGCGCGATTTTCTTCCTGGTCGGCGTGCGGCTGTGGAAGTTCGCGACCTTGATCCTGCTCGGCGTCGGCGCGGTGCCGCTCGTCTGGCGCTTCATGAAGGACTATCAGAAGCGCCGCGTGACGACCTTCCTGGATCCATCCACCGACCCGCTGGGCGCCGGGTACCACATCACGCAATCCAAGATCGCGCTGGGCTCGGGCGGGCTGTGGGGCAAAGGCTATCTGCTGGGCTCGCAGAGCCACCTGAATTTCCTGCCCGAGAAGCAGACCGACTTCATCTTCACCCTGCTCTGCGAGGAATGGGGCTTCTGGGGCGGGACCGCGCTGCTGACGCTGTTCGCCATGGTGGTGGCGTACGGGATCTTTGTCGGGCTGCGGTCGCGCAACCAGTTCGGCCGCATTCTGGCGCTCGGCCTGTCGGTGAACCTGTTCCTCTATGTCTTCATCAACACCGCGATGGTGATGGGGCTGATCCCGGTGGTGGGCGTCCCGCTGCCGCTGATCTCGTTCGGCGGCACCTCGATGATGGCCGTGATGATGGGATTCGGGCTGATTCTCTCGGTCCTGGTGCACCGGGATTCCCGGATGCGGAACGGGGAGATCTGAGTCCCGGAAATGGGCCCCCAAAAAGGGGGGTGGCCCCTATGGACGGGGCGGTCCCCCGTGGTTATGTTCCGCGCCCTGCCGGGTACCGTGGGTGCATAGCTCAGTTGGTAGAGCAGCTGACTCTTAATCAGCGGGTCCGAGGTTCGAGCCCTCGTGCACCCACCATCCTTCGCCCCTTCGGGGCTTCGGATGGCGAGCCACGGTACCTCCCGGCGAAGGATGGTGCCCTCCGAAGCCTTGGCGAAGGAGGGCTGGTGCCAAAGGGACCGCAGTCCTTCCCTCACCGCACCGGCAGCGACAGCCAGGCCTCGGCGAAGCCGTTCCAGAACAGCTGCACGCCGATGCAGATCAGGATGAAGGCAAACAGGCGCGCCAGCGCGTCGGTGCCGGTCTTGCCGAGCGCGCTGCCGATGCGATCGGCGAAGCGGTAGCAGACGAAGATCAGCAGCCCCATCGCGAGCACCGCCGCCAGCGAACCGAGCGCGTAGCTCGTCATGTCGGCGCGCTGCGAACGACCGGTCGAGAGCGCGATCGTCACCGCGATGGTGCCCGGCCCGGTCGTCAGCGGCAGCGTCAGCGGGTAGAAAGCGAACTGCTTGAGGTCGGCGCCGTCGGTGCTGACGCCGCCCGCCACCGGGCCCGAGCCCGGCGCGCGCAACAACTGCCAGCCCGACAAGGTGACGACGAGACCGCCCGCGATACGCAGGATCGGCACCGAGATGCCGAACAGCTGCAGGAACGACGAGCCGATCGCCAGCGACACCGCCATGATCAGCGAACTGTAGAGCGCCACCCATTTGGCGAGCACGGCGCGATCGCGGCGTTCGAGATGCCGCGTCAGGGCCAGAAACAGCAACGCCGTCCCCGGCGGGTTGATGATCGGAAACAGCGCTGCGAAGACGATGAGGAAATGGTCGCTGAGGGCCATCAACATGGCCGACCATCGCCAAATCACCTGGGATGGTCAACCGAACCACCCTGTGGAACCAGGCGAGCCTGGCATCGCCGATCGGGAGTCGCTCGAGGCGATGTCGCGCTACGCAGACAGCGCGCCGCTGGCCGACCGGTCCGAAAAAGAGACGGCCGCCATCGCGCTGGGCGAGGCGGCCGTTTGGGGCGAGCGGAACACGCGAAAGGGGAAGAAACGCGCGACCCCGCCGCTCCGAGCCTGGATCAGCCGACCGGCTGACCGGTGTGCAGATCGATGCGAATCTTCCTGGCCGGAATGCCCTCGGGCGAAACCAGGGTCACCACGGCGGTGTTGCCCTGGCGCTCGGCGGTGCCGACGCGCAGCTGGGAATTTTGATCGGCCAGCTGCTTGCGGACGAGTTGCTTGGCTTCGTTGACCGACATGGTCTGCTCGGACGCCATCGGCGCCGGCGTTTCAGCAGCGAGGGCCGGCGCGCCGACAGCCAGCGCGGCAACCGCGACGAGGGTAAGCAATGCACGCATGACGAGGTACTCCATCGGGGTTCAGTGCGCGGCCGACGGATAAGCTTGTTCGATCTACAGAACTTCGCTTGGATGCCGGTCGGCGCGTGGTGACCCGTGGAAGATGCTGGGCTATAGCAGCCGTTACAAACGAGACTTCCTGATCCCCCGCATAAGGAGGGCTTATCTGTGAGCAAGCCGTTGCCGCCCCTGAACACCTTCCGGGTCTTCGAGGCAGCGGCCCGTCACCTGTCCTTCACCCAGGCCGCGGCCGAGCTGGGCATGACCCAGGCCGCGGTGAGCTATCAGATCAAGCTGCTCGAAGACCGGTTGGGGACGTCGCTGTTCCGGCGCCTGACGCGCCAGCTCGCGTTGACCGATGCCGGCCAGAAATTATCGCCGGTCGTCACCGAGACGTTTCAACGCCTGCGCACCGCCATCTCGGACCTGACCGAAGGCGCCGAGGGCGTGCTGTCGATTTCCAGCATCAATACGTTCGCGACCAACTGGCTGGTGCCGCGGCTGGGCCGGTTTCAGGTCGCGCAGCCCAAGATCGCGGTGCGGCTGGAAGCCTCGCCGCGACTGGTCGATTTCGCGCGCGAAGATTTCGACGTGGGCATTCGCGGCGGCGCCGGCCGTTGGCCGGGCCTGGTCGCGGTGCCGCTGATGACGGTGGAACTGTCGCCGATGGTGGCGCCGTCGCTGCTCGCCAAAGTCGGCGGCGTCACGCGTCCGCGCGACCTGCTGCAATTGCCGTTGCTGGCGCCCGACGAAGAGAACTGGGAGCGCTGGTTCGACGCCGCCGGCGAACCGGTGCAGCTGCAACCGCAAGGTCCGTTCTCGACCTTCGAGACGCAACATATGCTGGGCCAGGCCGCGATGTCGGGCCAGGGCGTCGCGCTGCTCACCCTCGGCATGTTCGGCGACGAGCTTGACCAAGGCAGGCTGGTGCAGCCTTTCGCCACCAGCGTTCGGCTCGAACAGAGCTATTTCCTGGTCTATCCCGAGACGCGCGCCAACACGCCCAAGATCCGCGCGTTCGAAGACTGGATCCTCACCGAACTGATGCAGGACCGCGCGCGAAGAGCGGCGTGATTCCCCGCGAAAGCGGGGACCCATCTGTCAGCGTGCAGCGGTGTCGAAGTGGATCCCCGCTTTGGCGGGGAATAGCGTCAGATCGTCCGATGCCGCCGCTCGAGCACGTCGATCTGCTGCTGGATCTTGGCGAGCTGCTCTTTCGAATCGCCCTCGACGCCGAGCGCGTAGGCGACGCGTTCGGTGGCGTAGAGGCCGAGTTGCGCCGCTTCCGGCAATTCCCGCGCGCCGCGGATTTCGTCGACCAGCGCCGGCGGCGGCACGCGATCGATCCGGTGATGCAGCGCCGCCATGCCGATGCGCAGACCGCGCAGCGCGGGCGCGCCGTACCGTTCCCAATTCTCCGCCGTCGTGCGCAGACGCTGCACCAGCTTGCCGCGCTCGAGACCCTTCGCCAGTCGCGCCACGGCGACGAAGCCGGGCAGGTCTTCGACCGGATCGGGCGCGCGGATCACGGCGCGATCAATCTCCGGCGCCGGCGCCGGCGCTTCGTCGCGCACCGGCTTGGCGCTTTTCGCAGCGGCGGTCTTCGCGGCCGGCTTGGCGGTCTTTTTCGCAGTAGGCATGACGCTATCTCCTGAAGCCCAGCATCATACCGAAGGATTCGTCCCCGGCGCGAGACCGAGCGAGCCGGGATTTACCGCACTTTTCGGATCCAGCAGCGACTTCACGCCTTCCACGACGCGCCACGCCTCCGGGCGCAACCCCTGGCGGTACGGATAGGATTTCCCGATCTGGAAATGCGTGCAGCCATGCGCCAGGAAGAGCTGCGCCGCTTCGCCGCGCAACTGGCGCACGAACGCGTCGGCATCACGGTCGGCCGGGAAATCCGTCAGCTTCGCCACGTACTCGGCGCCCAGCGCGCGGTCGTGCAGCGGAAGCCGATCCGATTCCCACCAGAAAACCGGCTCGAGCAGCATCGCATTGGTGGCGACGGTGACCGCGAGCTGACCGATGGCGATGTTGTGACGCTGGATTGCATCGGCATGTGTCGCCCAAAGCGCGTCGAGCGCCGCCTGCAGGCGCGGTCCCTGCGACAAGGGCATCAGCCCGTGCACCGGAATCCAGCGCTCGCCGAGCGGGCCCAGCATCGAGATCAGCGGCCCGAACGGCGAGCCGCGCATTACTTTGGGGATCGTATTCTCGATTTCGCGCCCGCCATGCCGCACACAGATGTCGCGCGCACGATCGGCGCAACGTTTGACGTAGTCGGCGTCGCGCCCTTCGACCGTGGCGTGCAGCGACCATTTCACCTCGTCCAGGAAGCGCCGTCCGGCGACCGCGACCTTGGCGCCTTCGAGCACGCCTTTGAGCAGATTGCGCTCGCCCGTCACGACGCCTTTCAGCGCCTTCAGGTCGCTGCCCAGGCTTGCGCGCTTGAGGCGCTGCTGCTGCAGGCCGGGATCGAAGGCGAAACACTCGCTGACCAGCTGCTCGCGCGCGAGTTCCGCCATCGCCGCGTAGAGCGGCGTGGACTCGTCGAACGCGACGCTGAGAAAGCGCGTCTCGGTCGCCGCCGGAATCAGTTTCAGGGTCGCGGTGGCTTTGACCCCGAACGCGCCGGTGTCGCCGAGAAACAGCCCGGTCAGATCGGGCCCGTACCAGCGAAAAAACGGCGCCGCCCCGGCGACCGCGGCGGAGCCGGTCGGCAACACGCTGCCGTCGGCGAGCACGACCTCGAGTCCCAGCACGCTGTCGGCGGTGGTGCCGTAGAGGCCGCTGCCGAAAAAGATCGAATTCTGCGACAGGCCGCCGCCGACCGTGGCGCGCAGCCCCGACAAGGTGCCCCACATCGGCGTGCGCATGCCGGTGCCCGACAGAGCTTCGTGCAGCTGCGCCCAGCTCACCCCGGCTTCGACGCGCACATACATGTCGTCGAGGTTGATTTCGAGCACGCGGTTCATGCGCGACATGTCGATCGTGACGCTGCGCTCCGACACCGGCAGGTAGCCGCCGCTATAGGACATGCCGGCGCCGCGCGGCACGACGACGAAACCGGCTTCGGTGGTGATGCGCACCACGTCCGACAATTCCGCGGTCGTACCCGGCCGCACCACCAGCACCGGCGGGATTTTCGCGGCTTCGTACACATCCATGCCGAACAGCGCGCATTCGGTCGCGTCGCGCACGACATGGTCGGGCCCGAGACGCTGCGTCAGGTGCGATGCGAGGGTTTCGATGTCCATCATCAGAACGGCTTTGCGAGGCCGAGATAGGCTTCGACGAGAAGCAGGAACCACAAGGTCAGCACGACCGGACGCACCCGGTGCACGGTGCGCGCGAGCGTCGCTTCGGTGGCGGGCGACGAGCCGTTCTGGATCAGCGCTGCGAAGGCGGGCCCGAACGGACGGAAGGTCCAGCGGATCATCAAGCCGTTGACGATCAGCAGCGCGTACAGCAGCAGCTTCGCGGCGAGCCAGTTGACGCCGGTGGCGGGGCCGTCACCGGCGAACGACGACAGCGAAACCGCGAGCAGCGCCGCGATCACCAGAACGCGCACCGCGAGATCGATCTTGGCCACGCGCCTGCCGAGGGGGGTTCGTGCTTTCGTCGCCAGCACCAGCACCATCCACAGCCAGATCGCGGCGAAGACCCAGACCAGCGCCACCAGCGACGGATCGAGGTTCAGATAGCCGGCGCGCGCGCCGAGCGTTACGCCCACCGGCAGCACCAGCACCAGGCAGATGCGCGGCGCCTGGTCGAGGAAGTGCAGGATCTTCATCACGGTCAGCCGTGTCGCGACGGGAAGCTCGGGCTTGATCAGAAAACCCGCGCAGTAAAACACGCCGAGATCGCCGCCGAGCCAGTAGACCAGCAGCAAGACATGCACGAGCGCGAGCAGCCCGAGATCGAGCGGCATTCAACTCCTCTCTCACGGGGGACTTGCGACCCCGTCGATTTGTCCGGACATTATGCATGCCTTCGGCGAGCGACAAGGAAGCAGAATGATGGAGACGACCGCCTACCGAGCGCTCGCGCTGCAGCTTCGATGTCGCGCGATCAACCTGCTGGGCAAGGATGAAGCACGCGCGTCGATGCGGGCGACGATCGCGCGGATCGAGGCGCAGATCGGCGCCGCCAAGGCGTTCCTCGGCAGCGACGTGCGGCTGGTGGTGCTGCCCGAGTATTTCCTGACCGGCTTTCCGATGGGCGATCCCTTGCCGGCCTGGCGCGACAAGGCCGCGATCGAACCGGGCGGCGCGGAAGAAACCGCGCTTGCCGCGGTGGCGCAGAAGCACGGCGTCTTTCTCGCCGGCAACGCGTATGAAACCGACCCGGCTTTCCCCGAACTCTATTTCCAATCCTGCCTGGTCTGGTCGCCGTCGGGCGAGCTGGTGCTGCGCTATCGCCGCCTGATCTCGATGTTCGCGCCGTCGCCGTGGGACGTGTGGGACGCGTTTCTCGATCGCTACGGCATCGATGCGGTGTTCCCGGTCGCGACCACCGAAATCGGCCGGCTCGCCGCGATCGCGTCGGAAGAAATCCTCTATCCCGAAATCGCGCGCGCCCATGCGGTGAAGGGGGCCGAGATCCTGCTTCATTCAACCAGCGAAGCGGGTTCGCCCGAGCTGACGCCGAAGGACATCGCCAGACGCGCCCGCGCCCTGGAGAATCTCTGCTACGTCGTGTCGGCCAATTCGGGCGGTATCGAAGGCACCGCGATGCTCGAGAACTCGACCGACGGCATGTCGAAACTGGTCGACTATACCGGCCGCGTGCTCGCCGCGGCCGAGACCGGCGAAACCATCAACGCCAATGCCGAAATCGATCTCGCCGCCCTGCGCCGCAATCGCGCCCGCGTCGGCATGGGCAATCTGCTGGCGCGCCAGGCGCTCGGCCTGTTCGCCGCGACCTATCAAGGCGAGATCCATCCCAAGAACACGATGTGGCGTGACGGCAAGGTGGCGGTGCCCGACCGTGCCGACTTCACCGAGCGCCAGCGCCGCGTCATCACCGGCCTCACCGCGCGAAACCTGATTTGATCGAGGTCCGCAATCCTCGCACCGGACAGAACGACTGGTCGTTCGAGCCCGCCAGTGACGCGGAGCTCGACGCAGAGGCAGCGTCGCTGCGGAACGCGCAGCGCGACTGGGCGGCGCAGCCTGTCGAAGCGCGCATCGCGGTGCTGCGCCGTTGGGGCGAGCAGGTCGAAGCGTCGAGCGGCGCGCTGCTCGCTTCCTTGACGCACGACACCGGTCGCGTCGCCGAATCGCATGCCGAGCTGAACCTGTTCCGCGGCACGCTTGCACGCTGGCTGCGTGATGCGCCGGCGCAGCTCGCCGCCGATGACGAGCGCCCCAGCGCGGTCGAGAGCATCAAGCTCGCCGGGCAGCTCGTGCCCTACGCGCTGGTCGGCATCATCAGCCCGTGGAATTTCCCGTTCGGCCTGTCGGTGATCGACGCGATTCCGGCGCTGCTCGCGGGCAGTGCCGTGCTGGTCAAGCCGAGCGAAGTCACGCCGCGCTTCATCGAACCGCTGCGCGCCACGATCGAGGCGGTTCCCGAACTGGCCAAGGTGCTGCGCTACGTGCGCGGTGACGGCCGCGTCGGCGCAGCGATGATCGAACGCGTCGACATGGTGGTGTTCACGGGCTCGGTCGCGACCGGGCGCAAGGTCGGCGAAGCGGCGGCGCGCAATTTCATTCCCGCCTTTCTCGAACTGGGCGGCAAGGATCCCGCCATCGTGCTGGCGGGCGCCGATCTCGATCGCGCCAGCTCGGCGCTGGTGTGGGGCTCGACCGCCAATGCCGGCCAGGCCTGCCAGTCGATCGAGCGCATCTATGTGCAGCGCGTGCTGCATGACGATTTCGTCGCGCGCCTGGCCGAAAAGCTGCGGCGACTGAAGCTCGCCTTTCCGGGGCCCGGCGACGGTGAGATCGGTCCGGTGATTTTCGAGCGCCAGATCGAAACGCTGCGGGCGCAGCTCGAAGACGCGAAAGCGAAAGGCGCGGTGGCGGTCACCGGCGGCGCGTTGCAGGTGCATGGTGGCGGCACCTATCTGCCGCCGACGCTGCTCACCAAGGTCGATCACACGATGCAGGTGATGACCGAAGAGACGTTCGGCCCGATCCTGCCGGTGATGGCGTTCGACACCGTCGACCAGGCGGTCTCGCTCGCCAATGACAGCCTGTTCGGCCTGTCCGCCGCGGTCTTTGCCGGGAGCGAAGCAGAAGCCGAATCCGTTGCGCGACGTCTCGATGCCGGCGCGGTGTCGATCAACGATTCGACGCTCACCGCCGTGGTCGCCGACGGCGAGAAGATGTCGTTCAAACTGTCGGGCCTCGGCGGCAGCCGCATGGGTCCGACCAGCATCCGCCGCTTCCTGCGTCAGAAGCTGCTGATCAAGAGTCGCGGTACCGGCGCGCAGCCATGGTGGTACCGCGCTCTTTCGTGACCGTCAGCCCGTCGGCTTGCCGCTCCACGGACCGGCGCCGACGGGCGGCGTCTGCGAGCGCTCGCCGAAATTTGCCAGGCCGAGCACGCCACCCGGATTCATCGCATCCACCATCGCGCTCGGGATCAGGATGGTGGCGCCGCGTTCCTTGGTCGTCTCGTAGATGATGTTCATCGCGCGCAGCTGCATCGCCGCCGGATTCCTGGCGTAGGTGTCGGCGGCTTCGAGGAATTGCTGCGCCACCTGCTTTTCGGCGGCGGCCAGAATGACGCGCGCTTCGCGCTCGCGCTCGGCCTGCGCCTGGCGGCTCATCGCGTCCTGCAGCGACAGGGGAATGGCGACGTCGCGGATTTCGACCGAGATCACCGAGACCCCCCATTCGGCGGTCTTGCGGCCGATCTCTTCGCGCAGCTTCTCGTCGACCTTCCTGCGCTCGCTGAGCAGGCTGCTGAGCGGCGTCGCGCCGATCGATTCACGCAGCGAGGTCTGCGCCACCTGACCGATGGCGAGGTGATAGTCCATGATCTCCAGCGCAGCGCGTACGGGATCGTGCACCTGCCAGAAGATCACCGCGTCGACATCGACCGGCACCGTGTCCTTGGTCAACGCTTTCTCGGCGCCGAAGGCGATGGTCTGGATGCGCTGGTCGATGCGCACGGTGACGCGGTCGACGAAGGGGATGATCCAGAACAGGCCGGGCCCCTTGGCGCCCTGGAAGCGGCCGAGCCGCAGAATGATGGCGCGCTCCCACTGGTCGATCATCAGCAGCGCCATTGGCGCCAGCCCGCCCAGCACCACCAGCAACCCACCGAGCGGCAGGCGCAGCGCGCCCAGCCCGGTGCCCAGGCCGAGCGTCAGCGCACCGGCGCCGACGAACACAAAGAACAGCAACCCCGAGATCGGATTCATCGTCCTTCTCCTTTCTGGATCTGAAGCACGCGCTCCGCCGCTTCGACCGGATCGAGTCCGGCAGCGGTCGCAAGCGCGATCACACGATGCGCAAACGAGTCGAGTGCCTGGTCGCGCTGCAGCCGGTCGGGCGCGGGCGGACGTTCGGCAACGAAGGTGCCGCGCGCGGGTACGACGCGAATGGCGCCGGTGCGCGCCAGCGCGTCATAGGCGCGGCGCACCGTGTTGAGATCGACGGTCAACGCGGTCGCGACCTCGCGCATGGTCGGCAGCCGTGACTCGGGTGCCAGCCGCCCGTCACCGATCGCATGCAGCAGCTGGTCGCGAAGCTGCAGGTAGATGGGCACGCCGCTGCGGTCGACACGCAACGAAGCCAGGACCGGATCGCGCTGTGTAGGCATATGTGCATACAGGCCAGCACTTCCCCGGCGGGGCGTCAAGCCTGGCGTAACGTCCGCGGACATTGCTCGGTGTCCGCGCCAACGTCCGCGGACGTTGCTTGATGTCCGCGCGAATGTC
>JAQGIE010000061.1 GCA_028291365.1 Rhodospirillales bacterium | reverse complement strand
GCATCACCGGGACGCGCGAGTTGAGGTCGGTCAGCAGCAAGATGCGCGACGACCAGAATCCGACCTCGGTGACGCGGCCGACCAGGCCGGTGCCGGCCATCGCTGCTTGTCCTTTGCCGATTCCGTCCTTCGAGCCGGCCATCACCAGGACGCTGCGGACATACTGGCCGGCCTGGTCGCCGACCACGCGCGCGGTGCGCGCCTGCACGGCGGGATCGGGCTTGAAGGCGAGCAGCGCACGCAACGACGCGTTCTCGGCTTCGAGCTTGAGCGCCGAGTCCTGCCACTGGCGCAGGCGGGTATTTTCCTCGCGCAGCCGCATATTCTCGTTCGCCAGCCCGATCAGGTGGGTGCCCTCTTCGAGCCAGTCATTGGCGCTGGCGATCGGCTCGCTGACGAAAGCAAGAACGGGCGCGACGGCGTCGCCGGCGCGTGCACGCAGGCGCTCGGCCAGCGTGGCGTCGAGCTTGCCCATCACCATCAATGCGATTGCGGTCATGGCGAGCAGCAGCGACGACAGGCGCTGCGCAGTCGCACGCCATTGCTGGACCGTCCCGATGGCGGCCCGTCCGTCTCGCTTGCTCAACGCCATGCGACGGTCGTCCCCTAGGAAGCTTTTCTCTCGGGAAAAGCCTCTCCCCTCAAGGCTGAAGCATTTTCACGAAAGGTGAAAATGCTTCGGCCCGTCGAACGCCAAAGAATGCCGATTTGGCTCTCTGCTCAGCTTCCGTTTACCACGATTCGTTAAACGAATCTTGAGTCTGGACCGCCCTTTGGACGGGTCAGTAGGCGTTGATGATGACGTTTTTCAGCGTCTTCATCTCTTCCAGCGCCCGGCCCGAACCCAGCGCCACGCAGGACAGCGGGTCGTCGGCGATCGAGACCGGCAGGCCGGTTGCGTGGCGCAGGACGAAATCGAGATTGCCCAGCAGGGCGCCGCCGCCGGTCAACACGATGCCCTTGTCGACGATATCGGCGGCCAGTTCGGGCGCGGTGTGTTCGAGCGCGACCTTGACCGCTTCGACGATGGCCGAGACCGGCTCGCCCAGGCTTTCGGCGATCTGGCGCTCGGTGATCAGGATTTCCTTGGGCACGCCGTTCATCAGGTCGCGGCCCTTGATCTCCATCGAACGGCCTTCGCCGTCGGCGGGCGGGCAGGCCGAACCGATTTCCTTCTTGATGCGCTCGGCCGAGGACTCGCCCACCAGGAGGTTATGGTTGCGGCGGATATAGGCGATGATCGCCTCATCCAGCTTGTCGCCGCCAACGCGCACCGAGCGCGAATAGACGATGCCGCCGAGCGAGATGACTGCGACTTCGGTGGTGCCGCCGCCGATATCGACGATCATCGAGCCGGTCGGCTCGGTTACCGGCAGGCCGGCGCCAATGGCTGCGGCCATTGGCTCTTCAATCAAGAAGACGCGGCGGGCACCCGCCGATTCGGCGCTTTCCTGGATGGCGCGGCGCTCGACCGCGGTCGAGCCCGAGGGCACGCAGATGATGACCTGCGGGCTCGCGAAGGAGCGCCGGTTATGCACTTTCCGGATGAAGTGCTTGATCATCTCCTCGGCGACTTCGAAGTCGGCGATGACACCGTCGCGCAAGGGACGGATCGCCTGGATGCCGCCGGGCGTGCGCCCCAGCATCTGCTTGGCCTCATCACCGACGGCCAGCACCTGCGTCTTGCCGCGATGCTGCACGATGGCCACGACCGAGGGTTCGTTGAGGACGATGCCGCGGCCTTTGACGTAGACGAGCGTGTTCGCCGTGCCGAGATCGATCGCGATGTCGCTCGAAAGAAATCCGAACAGATTGCCAAACATATGGGGTGGGAAATCCACTGGAAGCGGCGCGCATTTGCGCCGGGGATAGTGCGGTGGATAGAGCAAGCTCCGAGCCTTGCCAAGCATCGCTCCAGCGCTCGGGTCGGCGTTCGCGGTCGCGCGCCGATGCAGAATGGCCGGCGCAAAAACGGGCGGCCAGGGATGGCCGCCCGTTTTCGCTCGCGCCCTCAGGAAGGCTTCAGGAAGGTCGGCGGCGCCGCAGCACGAAGCCCAGCGCCAGCAGACCCGAGGCGAGGCTCGCGATCGAGGCCGGTTCTGGCACCGCCGCATTGCCGCCCCCACCGCCGATCAGCCGCCCGATCGTGATGTTGTCCAGGCCCCAGCCGTCCGATTTCAGGTTGCTGCCAGTGTTGACGAAGTCGATCGCGACCTCGGTCACGGGCTGGTCGAAGGTGATGGTGATGTAGCGCGTGTTGCCGTTGCCGCCCTGGACGGTGATGCTCTTGGCGGTCCCGTCATTGGCGGTGATGTTGAGCAGCGCGCCCTGGTCGCCCGCGTCCTGCAGGAAGAACCCGATCGCGTCGAACGTGCCCCCGGATGCGGCGCGCCACGACACGCCGGTGGAATCCCGGCTCTCGAGGAAGTTGCCGCTGAACGGGGCGAGCCCGCGGCCAGAAATATCGCCATTGGCGATCGAGATGATCTGACCCTGCTGACCGGCAATCGTGGAGGTGAAAGTACCGGCTGCAGTCGTAAGAACGGCGCCCGTCGTCGGCGAGCTCGCATTGAACGTTTCGCGCGTGAAGCTGCCGAGCGACGCCACGAACGAGGTTTGGCTCGTCTGCGACGCCGCGACGCCGTCGGTCACGTTGAAGTCGGGGATCGCCCACGCAGTCGAGGCGCATGCAAGGCTGCCAACGACGACTGCCAAGCTTCCAAGTTTCCGCATGTTGGCCTCGTGAATCTGTTGACGCTCTCCACGCCCCCCAAATCGATTGATGATGGTCTGAGTTCCGATCTGCGATTCAGCGCTGGAGTACAAAGCGTGGATTCCGCGCGTCGATCACCGCTTTGTCACAAGCAGCAACTGCACTACGCGCTGAGCGCGGCCGGTGCCGTCTTGGCGCGCTTCACGTGCAGCTTGTTGAGCGCGTGCAGATAGGCGCGCGCCGAGGCCACCAGCGTGTCGGCGTCGGAGCCTTGGCCCTGCACCGTTTTTCCCGCTTCTTCCAGCCGGACCGTGACTTCGGCCTGCGCATCGGTGCCCGACGTAATCGCGTGTACCTGGTAGAGAAGCAACGTCGCCTGGTGTGGAATTGTCTGCTTGATCGCGTTGAACACGGCGTCGATCGGGCCGGTGCCGCTGGTCGTCGCACGCCTGGTTTCGCCGTCGACCATGATCTCCAGCCCCGCCATCGACGGGCCGTGGCTGCCGGCGGTCACCTGCAGCGAAACAAAGCGCATATGCTCGTGATCGCGCACCTCGTCATCGACCAGGGCGACGATGTCCTCGTCGAACACGTCCTTCTTCTTGTCGGCGAGATCCTTGAAGCGCGTGAAAGCGTCATTCAGCGCGTTGTCGCCGAGCTCGTAGCCCAGCTCCTTCAACTTGGCGCGGAAAGCGGCGCGGCCGGAATGCTTGCCCAGCACCAGATTCGACTTGGTCAGCCCGACCGATTCAGGCGTCATGATCTCGTAGGTGCCGGCGTGTTTCAACATGCCGTCCTGGTGGATGCCGCTTTCATGCGCGAAGGCGTTGGCGCCGACGATCGCCTTGTTGGGCTGCACGGTGAAGCCGGTGATGGTCGAAATCAGGCGCGACGCCTTGGTGATCATCGTCGCGTCGACGCCGGTCGTGTACGGCATTCGGTCGTTGCGCACTTTCAGCGCCATCACGATTTCTTCCAGCGCCGCGTTGCCGGCGCGTTCGCCGATGCCGTTGATGGTGCATTCGGCCTGGCGCGCGCCGGCGCGAATGCCGGCCAGCGTGTTGGCGACGGCGAGGCCGAGATCGTTGTGGCAATGCACCGACAGGATTGCCTTGTCGATGTTGGGCACGCGATCGAACAGCATCTTGATCAGGTCGTGATACTCGTCGGGCGTGGTGTAGCCGACCGTGTCGGGAATGTTGATCGTGGTGGCGCCCGCCTTGATCGCGAGTTCGACCGCGCGGCACAGAAAATCATGCTCGGTGCGGCTGCCGTCTTCGGCCGACCATTCGACTTCGTCGGCCAAGCCGGCCGCCAGTGATACGCTGCTTTCGATCAGTTCGAGCACGCGGCTCGGCTCCATCTGCAGCTTGTATTTCATATGCAGCGGCGAGGTGCTGATGAAAGTGTGGATACGCTTGTGCCTGGCCGGCTTGACGGCCTCGGCGCATCGTTCGATGTCGCCGCGCGAGGCGCGGCACAGGCCGGTGACGGTGGCGCGGTCGACCGCGCGGGCGATCGCCTGCACCGCTTCGAAGTCGCCGTTCGACGCGGCGGGAAAGCCCGCCTCGATCACGTCGACGCCCATTTCCTCAAGCGTCGCTGCGACGCGCAGCTTTTCGTCGAGATTCATCGAGCAGCCGGGCGATTGCTCGCCGTCGCGGAGCGTCGTGTCGAAAATTCGAACGTAGGAAGAGTCGCTGGCGGAGTTACGCTGGGTCATGATCTGCAGGTCCGTAGGAAAGACGTGGGTGTTCGGGCATACGACCCCTGACCGGACGAGGGACGGCAGCGCCGTCCGCGACAGATCAGGGGACGATAAGTCGAAGCACCAGGCGCGGAAGCGCCTCAGCCGAAAGACGCGCGAGCGCGGCCGCGGAAGCGGCGGAGCGATCGAAAGATGCGCGCGTGTCGGTCATGACGACCCGTTCCTGCCGGGATTTGGCCCAGCAAGTCAAGCTTGTTACCTGGATGTGCGGCGATGCGCGCGGCGCTGACGCCCTTCTACGACGCCGCCAGCGGCACGATCGCCTGGGTCATGGTCGATCCCGGAACCCGCCGGGCCGCCCTGGTCGACGGCGTGCTGGGCTGGACCGGCGGCCGGATCGATCCGGCGCCCGCCGCCGCCTTGGCCGAGTTCGTCCGGACCAGCGGCCTCACCGTCGACTGGGTGCTCGAGACCCACATCCATGCCGACCATGTCGCCGGCGGCCGTTGGCTGCAGCAGGCGGTGGGCGGCCGGCTCGGCACCGGTGAGGGTGTATCCGAGGTCCAGCGTGCCCTGGCCGGCCGGGCGGCGAAGCCGGCGGGCGGCAGCGCGACCGGGTTCGACGCGTTGTTTGCCGACGGACAGCGGCTCGCGCTGGGCGGGCTCGAGATCGAAGTGCTTTCGGTGCCGGGCCACACGGCGGGCTGCGTCGCCTACCGGATCGGCGATGATCTGCTGGTCGGCGACACGCTGTTCATGCCCGACGCCGGCACGGCGCGCTGCGATTTCCCGACCGGCTGCGCGCACCGAATGTGGCGCTCGGCCCGCCGCCTGCTGGAACTGGCCCCGCTGACCCGGCTGCATCACTGCCACGATTACGGCCAGGACGGCGCGCGCCCGCCCGCTTTCGTCAGCACCGCGGCGGAACAGCGCGCGCACAACATCCATGTGCGCGACGGCCTCGATGAAGAAGCGTATGTCGCCTTGCGCCAGGCGCGCGACGCGCATCTGGCGCCGCCGGTCCTGCTCGACGCCGCGATCCGCGCCAATCTTTACGGCGGCGTGACGCGATAGCGCCAAGCGCCTATCCTCCGCGGCTTCGAAGGAGAGCTTTGAATGCCCGTCTATAACCGCATCGCGCATTTCGCCGACGACATGACCCAGTGGCGCCGCTCGATTCATGAGAATCCCGAGCTCGGCTACGAGGAGGTCAAAACCTCGGCACTGGTGGCCGAGAAGCTCGCTTCGTTCGGCGTCGACCAGGTGGTGACGGGGATCGGCAAGACCGGCGTCGTCGGAATCATCAAAGGCGGCCCTGGCAAACGCAGCATCGGGCTTCGCGCCGACATGGACGCGCTGCCGATGAGCGAAGAAGGCGACGTCGCCTACAAGTCGAAGAACGAAGGCCGCATGCATGCGTGCGGGCATGACGGCCACACGACGATGTTGCTGGGCGCCGCGCGGTACCTCGCCGAGACGCGCAATTTCGACGGCACCGTCTACGTCATCTTCCAGCCTGCCGAAGAAGGCCTCGCCGGCGCGCGCGCGATGATTCAGGACGGGCTGTTCGACCGGTTTTCGATCGACGCCGTCTACGGCATGCATAATTGGCCGGGCATGCCGGTCGGCCATTTCGCCATCAAGCACGGCACGATGATGGCTGCCGCCGATCGCTTCGACGTCACCATTCGCGGCCGCGGCTGTCACGCGGCGCAGCCGCATAACGGCATCGATCCGGTCTTCGTCACGTCGCAGATCGTCGTTGCGCTGCAGTCGATCGCCAGCCGCTTCGTCGATCCGGCGGAGCCGGTCGTGGTCAGCGTCACCGAAATCAAGGCCGGCAGCACCTACAACGTGATCCCCGAAACCGCATATTTCCGCGGCACGACCCGCTCGCTGACGCCCGAGACGCGCAAACAGGCCGAGACGATGTTTCGCCAGATCGTGAACGGCATTGCCGCCACCTTCGGCGCCAGCGTCGACCTGCAATATAATCTGGGCTATCCGCCGACCGTGAACGAGTCGAACGCGGTCGAGCTCGCCCGTCGTGTCGCATCCGATCTCGCCGGCGGCGACGCGGTGCATGAATTTCCCGCCGCCAGCATGGGCGGCGAGGATTTCGCGTTCATGCTCGAGAAGAAGCCCGGCAGCTACATCCTGGTCGGCAACGGCACCGAGGGCCGCCACGGGCGCGGCCTGCACAACGCATCGTACGATTTCAACGACGCGGCGTTGCCGGTGGGTGCCAGCTACTGGGCCAAGCTGGTCGAGACGGCGCTGCCGAAAGGCTGATCGGCGGACGCCGTCTTTTCCGACGGCCCCGGCGAAGCGAACCTGCCCTGTCCTGTCGCGGCTTGTCACAAGCCGCCGGAATGGCATGTTCCGCGCGGCAAATGTCTTCCTGGGAGCTGATGATGGTGAAGGGCCGGACCGTACTGGTCACCGGATCGACGAGCGGCATCGGGCTTGGCATCGCGGACGCGTTCGCGGCCGAAGGCGCCAATGTCGTGATCAACGGCTTCGGCGAGGCGGCCGCCATCGAGCGCGAGCGCGCCGGGCTCGAACAGCGCTACGGCATTCGCGCGCTCTATGACGGCGCCGACGTTTCGAAATGGGAACCGGTCGAAGCCATGGTCGCGCGCGCCGAACGCGAATTCGGCAGCGTCGACGTGGTCGTCAACAATGCCGGCATCCAACATGTCGCCAATGTCGAGGACTTCCCGATCGACAAATGGGACGCGATCATCGCGACCAACCTGTCGGCCGCGTTCTTCGGCACGCGGGCGGCGCTGCCCGGCATGCGCAAACGCGGCTGGGGCCGCGTCATCAACATCGCATCGGCGCACGGCCTGGTCGGCAGCGCGCAGAAATCCGCCTATGTCGCGGCCAAGCACGGCGTGCTTGGGCTGACCAAAGTTGCGGCCCTCGAAACCGCGGGCAGCGGCATTACCGTCAACGCGATCTGCCCGGGCTGGGTGAAGACGCCGCTGGTTGAAAAGCAGATTGCCGACAACGCCGCCAAGCGAGGCGTTTCGGTCGCCGACGCCGAACACGAGATGCTGGAAGAGAAGCAGCCGTCGCTGCAGTTCGTCACGCCGCAGCAGATCGGCGGGCTGGCGCTGTTCCTGTGCAGCGACGCGGCGGCGCAGATCACCGGCGCACCGCTTTCGATCGACGGCGGCTGGACCGCGCGGTGAGTTCGCTCTGATGCAGGGCGCCAAGCCCGTCACGCTGGCGTTGCAGGGTGGCGGGTCGCACGGCGCGTTCACCTGGGGCGTGCTCGACGCGCTGCTCGAAGACGGGTGCGTCGCCTTCGAAGGCGTGTCGGGATCGAGTGCGGGCGCGATCAACGGCGCGCTGCTGCTCGACGGTCTGGCCGAAGGCGGGGCCGACGCGGCGCGCGCCAAGCTGCGTGATTTCTGGCAGCGCGTCGCGCATGCCGCGGTGTTCGGTCCGCTGAACCCGCCATGGCTGGAACAGCTTGCCGGACAGAACGGCTTTGACGTCGCCAATGTCGGCTATCAGGCGCTCGACGTGTTGTTCCGCCTGTGGTCGCCGTACCAGCTCAATCCGTTCAACTACAATCCGCTGCGCAACATGCTGGTCGAGCTGATCGACTTTGACCGGCTGCGCAAGATCGAGAATTCG
>JAQGIE010000052.1 GCA_028291365.1 Rhodospirillales bacterium | reverse complement strand
GTAGACTCAAAGGTCAAAGTTGCCCCCAGAGGCGGAACCGCCCGAAGGACACGGAACAGGGGGTATGGGGCATGCGGGTGCAAGGTCGGTCGAGCTGGAGACATGGGGCGAGCGCGCTTGCCCTCCTGATCGGGGGCGCCGCCCCCTTGCCGATCACAGCGCAGACCGCGCCACCGCCGGCGGCCGCCACCGCCGAGGGGCCGCAGCTGGAAGAGATTCTGATCACGGCGGACCGAAAGAAGAGCTTCAGCGCCAACTACGTGCAGGCGGGCACGTTCCGCAACGCGCGCCAGCTCGACACGCCGCTGACGGTCACCGTCATCCCGCGCGAGGTCCTCGACGCGCAGCAGGCGACCAGCCTGTTCGATGCGGTGCGCAACTCGGCCGGCGTGACCATGTCCCAGGTCGGCCCGTCGGTCGCAAGCAACCTGCAGGCGCGCGGCATCAATTTCGAAGCGCGCAGCTCCTATCGCCTCAATGGCAGCCTGCCCACCGTCAACCTCATCGACCTGCCGCTCGAAGACAAAGAGCGCGTCGAGGTCCTGAAGGGCGTCGCCGCGATCTATTACGGCTTCGTGCCGCCGTCGGGCATCGTCAACATGACGACCAAGCGGCCGACCAGCAGTCCGATCAACGACGTCACGCTGTTCGGCAACAACTTCGGCACGTTCGGCGGACACGCCGACGTCAGCCGCCGATTCATGGACGACAAGGTCGGCATCCGGGTCAACGCAGTCGAAGCGAATCTCGATTACGGCATCGATCACGTCGACGGCAATCGCCGTCTCTACGCCGTCGCGGTCGACGTCGATCCGTTCGAGAATTTCCACGTCAAGCTCGACGCCGAACACATCCACAAAAAGGTCAGCGAGGTCGGGATCATTCGCCTGACCGCGCTGACGCCGGCGCAGGTCGCCGCCCGCGCGCCGCTGGTGCTGCCGCCGACCCCGCCGAACTCGCGCAATCTCGGCGACAGGTGGATGTACACCGACGCCGATTCGAACAACTTCCTGGCCCATGCCGACTGGAAGTTCCTGCCCAACTGGTCGCTGACGCTCGAGGCCGGCGAGTCGTACCTCAACCGCGACCGCCGCTTCCCGGTGTTCCAGAACTACAACCTGGTCACCGGCGCCGGCACCACCAACGTGACCTTCACCAACAAGGGTGAGTATCGCAACGTCAACTACCGCGCCGAATTCGCCGGCGCGTTCGAGACGTACGTTCTGCAGCACGAGCTTTCGTTCGGCGCCACGCGCAACGTGCGCAAGCAATACGTGCCGGTGACCTCGAACATCAACCTGCCGCAGAATCTCTACAACCCGATCGAGCACGCCGAAGTCGCGATGCCGGCGGCACGAGTCATCAACAACCCGCAGAAGATCGACGACAAGGGCCTGTATTTCTTCGATCGCATGAAATACGACGACTGGCTCGAAATGGTGGTCGGCGTCCGCCGCTCGATCTATTCGAGCGTAACCGCAGCGACCGGTCGCTATTCGGCGGCCGAGAACAGCCCGACCGGCGGCGCGGTGATCAAGCTGCGTCCGTGGCTGAGCTTCTACGGCACCTATATCGAAGGGCTCGAAGAAGGCGGCACCGCACCGCTGACGGCCGCGAACGCCAACCAGACGCTGCCGCCTGCGCTCAGCTCGCAGTGGGAAGTCGGCGTCAAGGCCGATCCGATCGACCGGATGCTGCTGACGCTCGGTCGGTTCTCGATCGACCGTTCGGCGTCGTTCGTGAATTCGGCGAACGTCTTCGTGCAGGACGGACGCACCAGCTATGAAGGGTTCGAGTTCAGCGCCACCGGCGAAATCAACGAGCAATGGTCGGTCTTCGCCACCGCGATGGTGCTCGACGCCAAGGTCGGCGCCACGCAGGACCTGACCTTGATCGGCAAGCGGCCGGAGAATACCCCGCGCTTCGCCAGCTCGTTGTTCGTCGAATACCGCACGCCGTGGGTCGAGGGCTTGAGCCTGTCCGCCGGCATGTTCCACACCGGGGGTCGCGCCGTGAACGCGGCGAACCAGGCCTTCATTCCGGGGTATGAGACCTACGATATCGGGGCGCGCTACACGACCGACATCCGCAGCACTGAGGTGACGTTCCGCTTCAACCTCGAGAATTTGTTGGACAAGAACTACTACGCCGCGACCGGCAGCAGCCTGCTGGCGACCGGCCTGCCGCGCACCGCCAAGTTCTCGATGACCGCGCGTTTCTGACCGGGTCTCTCCGCCGGTAAAACGGGGCGGCATCTTCTCGATGCCGCCCCTTTCCTTTCCCGCACGCAGCGGAGATCCTGGCCTCGTGCCTTCGCCCCCGATGCTCTCGCCGCGAACCCGTCGCTTTCTCATCAAGCTGCATCGCTGGACCGGCCTGATCATCGGCCTGTGGATCGTGACGCAGTCGATCACCGGACTCGCCATCATCTGGCGCGAGGATCTCGATCGCCTGCTGGTGCCGTCGCTGTTGCGCGGCAGCGGTGGCCCCGTCAGCATCGACGTCCAGGCCGCGCTCGACGTGCTCCGCGCGGCGGCGCCCGGCACACGCATCGCGCGCATCGAACTTCCCGCCTATGAGGACGGTGTCTATCGCGCCTGGCTCGGCTCGTCCGGCGGTTCGCTGTCGGTGAAGGTCGCGACCGTCGATCCGGCGACCGGCAAGGTGCTCGGCATTCAGCCGCTGGGTGCGATTCCCGGCGAGCTGCTGTTCCGCCTGCACTACGCGCTGCTCGCCGGCGACGACGGGCGTTTCGTCATCGGTCTGCTGGGCACCGTCTATCTGCTGTTCCTGGTGATCACGGGTCCGCTGCTGTGGTGGCCGGGAGGCGCACGCCTCAAGGCGGGTTTCACCATGAAGCTCGACGCCGGTCGTGCCCGCATGCTGCTCGATCTGCATCGCGTAACCGGCGTGGTCGCCTGCGTCGTGCTGATTCCGCTGGTCACGACCGGCGCGCTGACCGCGCTCAAGCCGCAACTGCAGACCGCCTTTGCCCTGCGCAACCTGTCGATACCGGCGGTGACGGCGCAACCGGGCGTCCCGCTGCGACCGGCCGACAGTTTCGTCGCGACCGCCTTGGCGCAGCAGCCCGGCAGCGTCGCGCGCGAGCTGCGCTTTGCCGGCGCGCAAGGCCAGAACGTCACCGTCATCGTCGGTACGCCGCGAGGCGAAGCGACCGGCCGGCTCTATTTCAACGGTTACGACGGCAACGTCGTCGCGCGCTACGACCGCGCCACCGTGCCGCCCGCGATCGACGTGCCCGAGACGATCCTGTGGCTGCACAAAGGCGAATTGTTCGGTGCGGCCGGCCGGCTCGTGATTGCCGCGACAGCGCTGGTGCCGCTGCTGCTGGCGGTGACGGGCGTATGGATGTGGCTGCGCCGCACCCGCGCGCGGCGGCGCTCGGGCTCGACCAAACCACTGCCGCAATCGAGGCCCGCCTGATCGCCGCCCTGCGGGTCGCGAACAATGTGCCACCGCGGCGGCGGCAGAATTTTCAACCGCCTGCTAGCGACGTGGCGCGTCGAGTTTGATCTGGTTCAACCCGGCCTCGAGCAGCGGCCACATGCGCCGATAGGCTTCGTCGTTGGGATGCAACCCGTCGCTCGACAGATCGGGCGGCAGATGCCCGTCTTTGTCGGCGAGCGCGGCGGTGTAGTCGACGAACGGGTAACCGCGCGACCCGGCAAAGGATTTCAGCCAGGCGTTGAGCTTCACGATGGTGGCCGGATCGCGCCCGAGCTTGGCGAGATCGGTGCCGACCGGCGCCACCGCACAGATCACGACCTGGATGCCGCGCCCCTGCGCGATGTCGGCCATCGCGGTGACGTTGCGCGCGACGCGCTCGATCATGGCCGGCCCCATCGCGGCGGGTTCGCCGACATAGGCGCGCAGATCGTTGGTGCCGCCGAAGATCACCACCGCGGCGGGCGTCAGCGCCACGACGTCGTCCTCGAACCGCAGCAGCATCTGCGTCGTGTTCTGGCCCGGAATGCCGCGATTGATCACGTTCAACGCTGCCGCGGCGGGCCGTTTGTCGTCGGTCCAATGAAAGAAAATCGAATCGCCCATCAGCACGATCCGTGGCCGGGCGTCGGCGCTGGCGATCACCGTCTTGTTGGCGTCGCGATAGCGGTTGAGTTCGGCGAGGTCGTCCTGCTGCACCATCCATTTGGCCGCAAAATCGTGCAGCTTGAGGTCGCCGAACTTGGGCGCCTCGGCCGTCTGCGCCATCGCGGGCAGCGCCAGCAACGCAAGCAGCGCTGCGAGCGACTTCATCCCAGCACGCGATCGAAGAAGGCAGCAGCAGCATCCATGACCGGCCCCGTTCCTCGATGCGCAACGCCCGGCAGCGCTTCGAGTTCGCTCTCGATGCCGTGCTGTTTCCAGTTGGCCGCCAGCGTGCGGATCCGGTCGTTGCGCGTAATGCCGGCTTCGTTCGCGCCGTCCATCCATAGCGGCGAGTCGCGTTCGACGGTGATCTCGTCCGTTTCGATGTCGTCGGCACCGACGACGAAATGAACGCGCAGCTTTTGCAACGCATCGATCTGCACCGGTCGGCCGAAACGGCGTTCGACGTCGCGCGTCCCGACCCACCAGTCGCGCGTATCGTCGAGCAAGGTCACCTTGCCCGGCGCGCCGATCGAGACCGCGAACAGGCGGTGCGCATGCAGATAGGCGAAGCGATGCACGAACTGCCCGCCACCCGAGAAACCGTGGATCAAGATGCGGTCGAAGGCGACGCCGTAGCGCGTCTCGATCTCTTCGACCATCGCCCACAACAGCAGGTCGTACCGCAGGCCGCGAAATTCGAGCCGTTTGAAACCGTCGACGTCACCCGGCTCGATCAACCCGACCGGAAAGAGCGGCGACAGGACGAACGCACGACGCCGCTCGGCCAGATCGACAAAGCCGTTGCGATATTCGCGCACCAGTCGCGCGCTGCCATGTTGGCCGATGATCAGGTCGAAACGCTGCGTCGTCTGGGCGGCCGGGTCGTAGCGGGTCGGAATATAGGCGGCGTAGCTGACGCGCGGATCGGCTTGCAGCGCGGCGATCGCGGTGTTCTTGAGCTCGTAGCGGCCGAACTTGCGCATCACCTATTCCCCGTGAAAGCGGGGATCCACGCCGCAGCCATCTCAATGTCACCGGGTACGCAGGTCACGCCGCCACCGCGATGCGATGGCCGGGCGCGATCTCGATCAAATCGACCGGCGCCAGCCCGTCTTCGATGAAGTTGCGCCCGCAGGGCGCCGCCACCCGTTCGAGGTCGCGCGCCTCGACATGCCAGCCGCCGCCCGGCGCCGGACGAATGTCGGGCACCGCCGACAGCAGCGCGCG
>JAQGIE010000037.1 GCA_028291365.1 Rhodospirillales bacterium | reverse complement strand
CATCGGAAGCTCGCTCAGACCGCCTGCGGTGGTGCGTCCTGCCTCGACCCGGTCGCGCCCCGATTCGCGATGCTGGCTGACCCAATCGCCGCCGTCGGTTTGCAGCCCCTGTTGCGCGCGGGCATAGACCTCGATGTCGTCGGGCATCACGTTCGACGACGGCGAGTTCACCACGTTGGCGTAGACGATCGAGCGCTGGAAAAACGATTCCGGCGCGCCTTTGAGGCGGAACGTGTAGATCTCGACCATGGTGCGATCGACCGCGACCGGCCGGATCACGCGCAATTGCTGGAACGAAGTGTGCGGCGAGCAGCTCGGATAGACGATCGAGTTGTGCCGTTGCACGCCCAGAATTTCCCGCGCGCGTTCCGCCCCGACCTTGGCTTCCAGCGCCGCCTTGTAATCCAGCGACACCGGATCGGTCGGCGGCTTGAAGATCGCGCCCATGTAGCCGTGACCATGATCGAACGCGACCATTTCCAGCGCGCCCCAGAAATCATAGGGCTCGCCGTTGCCTTCGATGATGTGCAGACGGAACGGCATCGGCGCGCCTTCAGGCAGGCTTTTATACTGCGCCCGCGCCGCGTTGACCGACGATTCGTGCGTCACCATCGGGTGTGACGTGTCGTTCAGGTTCTCGAAGAAGATCTTCCAGTTCGAATGCTGCCAGACGCGGAACACGCCGCCCGCGACTTCGACCTCGCCCTCGGGCGCACGGTCGCAGAAATTGTCGATCGACAGTTTGATGCCGCCGAGAAAGGTCTCGAGATCGGGTCCGTCCGACGCCAGGCTGGCGAAGACGAAGCCGCGATAGGATTGCTGGCGCGGCACGCGCCGGATCGCGAAAGACGGATCGGCCATGTCGAAGCGCGTATTCTCGTAGCCCTCGCGCACCGGCACCGACAGAAGGCTGCCGTCGCAGCGAAAGGTCCAGCCATGGAACGGGCAGCGCAGGAACTTGCCCGCATTGCCGTCCGGAAACGCGACCAGCTTGGCGCCTTTGTGCGGGCAGCGATTGAACAGCACGTGCACGCCGCCATCCTGGGCGCGCACCATGAACACCGACTCCTTGCCGATCAGCGCCTGATGATAGTCGCCGACATTCGGCACCTGGCTTTCATGCCCGACATAGATCCAGGCCCGGCCGAAGATCCGCTCCATCTCGATCTCGAACAGCGCCGGATCGGTATAGACCGCCTTGTGCACGCGGTCGGGTTCGACGAGGGCTGCGATCGACTCGGGTTCGTAGGTCGACATCACGGTTCCTTCAAAGCTTCAGGACGAGGCGCGAACTCTTCGCGCGCGACACGCAGGTGCAGAGCGACTTGCCTTCGTCCTTCTCGCGCTGGCTCAACGTCATGTCGCGATGGTCGGGCACGCCGTCGGCGATTTCGGTGACGCAGATGCCGCATTCGCCGCGCTTGCAATCGTAGATCGGGTCGAGACCGGCCTCGATCAGCACGTCCAGGATGGTGCGGTCGTGCGGTATCTGCAGCGTCTGGCCGGTCGATTGGATCTCGACGGTAAACCCGACATCGCCCGAGCGCGTCGCATCAGCGGAGAAGAGTTCGAAGTGCAGGTTGGACTCGGCCCAGCCCTGGGCGCGCGCCACGGTCAGCGCCGCCTCGATCAGCTTGCGTGGACCGCAGACATAGAAATGCAGGTCGCGGCGGGGCCCGGCGAGCAGCGCCGCCAGATCAACGCCGTTTCTCGGATCGCCGCCGTCGCAGATGACGGTCGCGTTGGGCAGCGCCTGCACCTCGTCGTGATAGGCCATCGCCGCCGGCCGCCGGCCGGCATAGGTCAGGTGAAACTTCGCACCGCGTTGCGTCAGCGTGCGCGCCATCGCCAATAGCGGCGTGATGCCGATGCCGCCGGCCAGCAGCAGATGTTCGCCGGCGTCGTCCGACAGCGGGAAATCATTCTTGGGCTCGGTGACCGCGAGCAAAGTTCCGGGCGCGACGCCGTGCAGAAAGGCCGAGCCGCCCGCTCCATCCTCGGCCCTCGCCACGGCGATGACGTAGCCGTCGCGGTCATGGGGTGCGTTCAGCAGCGAATAAGCGCGCAGCGCCTTGTCGCCGCCCGGCAGCGTGACCTCGCATTGAACATGCGCGCCCGGTACGAACTCGGCGACGCGATGCGGCTCCGCCGGCCGCAGGCGAAACTCGCGCACGGCCTCGGCCACCAATCTCGTCTCGGCCACCACCATCGAAATCACAAAAGACCGCACTTCGCCCAAAGTCCGTCGAACTGCGCAAAGTCTTTGGCGCCCTGGATGGGCGGGCAAGCCGTCGATTGCCGGCCCTGGCCATAAATGGCTAAAATCGGCGCTCAAACCGCGGAGGTCCGAGATGGATCAGCTTGCGACCCTGCAGCACGAAAGCCGGCGCCTCGATCGTTTCGAGCTGTTCCGCTCGAGCACCGCCACCGATGCACGCGAAAACGTGACGAACGCGCTGTCGCCGCACCGGCTTCTGGTGGCGCCGGGCGGTCAGGTCGACGTCCGGTTGAACCGCGCCCATGTCGGCAATCTCGCGGTGTTGCGTCTGCGCTACGGCGCCGACGTCGCGATCGATCCGGAACGGCTCGACTCCTACGTGCTGCTCCAGATCGTGCTGTCGGGCCGGGCCGAGATGCGATGGGGCGGAAACCGCATCGGACTGGGCGCCGGCGACGGCGTGATTCTGGACACGCTCGAAGGCGCCCATCTCGACTGGTCGGCCGACTGCGAGCAGATCATCGTTCCGCTGCATCGCTCGGTCCTGGTCGCGGCCGCCGACACGATGTTCGATCGGGTGCCGCAGCGCTTCGAATTCGAACCGAGCTTCCGCATCGGCGACGAGAGCGGCGGCGCGCTCGCCGATCTCGTCCGCTATCTCCTGAGGCAGGCCTGCGGCCGGACCATCGCGGCGCCGCTCGGCGCTTCCTTGCAATTGCTGCTCGGGCAGCATTTGCTGGCGCATCACGCACGCGTCGGTCACCGGCCGCGCAGCACGGTTCCGCGCCACGTGCGCGTCGCGGAACAGTTCATGGAAGACCATGCCG
>JAQGIE010000196.1 GCA_028291365.1 Rhodospirillales bacterium | reverse complement strand
CCGAAGTCTCCGCCCTGTTCTTTCTCGTGCCGCCCGCGACCGCCCTTCTGGCGTGGCCGTTGTTCGGTGAGCAGGTCGAACCGGCGACGGCGCTCGGGCTGGTGGTGGCGACGTTCGGCGTCGCGCTGGTCAATTTGCCGAGAAGAATCTAGCGCGGCGTCGCGGCCAGGCGCTGCAGCGTCGCGACGATCTCTGCCACCTGGGCCGGAAAATCGAACGTCGCGCGGATGCGTGCGCGCGACCGGTCGGAAAACGCCGCGCGCGCCTGTGGGTCGCGCACCAGCGCGAGCAGGTGATCGCGATAGCTCGCTTGGTCGGGCACCGCCAACGCAGCCCCGGCCACCGCACCGACGTCACCGGCAGCGAGAGTCACGATCGGCATGCCGTCGGCCATCGCGGTTTGCGCGCTGGTGCCCCCGCCGGTACGGAACGGGTTGAGATAGATGTCGCAGCTCCGATACAGCGCGCGCGGCGAATCGTGCAGACCGATGGCGCGAACGCGGGCCCGGATGTCGGCGTCGAACCGCACCGGCATGGGCTCGGTGCCCGGCCCGACCAGCAGCAGCCAGGCGGACGGCTCGGCGCGCAGGATTTCGGCGACGAGGGTTCGAAAGCCCGCATCGACCTCGTCCGCGAGCCGCGAGCCGATGCTGAGCAGCACCACCGCGTCGGCCGGCAGCCCGAGTTCCGCCCGGTCCGCCGGCGCGGCGTCCTGCGGCAGCGTGAACAGGAGTTGCCGGGCCAGGATCTCGGGAGAGCCATTGGCGGCGGCACGCGCCCGGGTGCCATCATTGACGAGTTCGGCCGCCACCCAGATCGCATCGCAACGCGCATACGGAACGTCGCCACCGGTGGCGATCCACAAGGTCGGCCAGCGTGCCGCGAGCACGTCCTGCAGGAACAGCGTGTCGTGTGCAATCACCGCATCGACCTGCGCCTGTTCGAGCGTTTCGAGTACGTCGCGGCAATGGCGCTCGACCGAGCGGTGCGCCGGCGGCGTGTAAACGGCGAGTTCGTCGCGATAATCGGACCAGGTGGCCGGCAGATGCTGCAGCCCGGACAGAGCATAATTTCGGTTGCCGATCTCATATCGGAAGAGATCGAGTTCGCTGGTGGCTGGCATCGTGTTGGCATTCACGACGATGCTCGCGATCCCCTGGCGCTGCAGCTCCGCCCCGAGCCAAAGCGCGTCGCGCGTCGGCGCATGCGGCAGGTCGAGCACCTGCGGCGTCACGATGGCGACGCGGCGCAACCGGTCGGTCGGTTCGGCACGCCGGACGCCGAGCTGCTCGACCATCCGGTCGGCGGCTTGGCGATAGAGCCCGCGAAACCGCGAGTCGATACGGCCTCGCGCCTGACCGCCCACCGACGTCGGGTTGCGGAACAGCCAGCGATTGACGTTCCAGATCAGCTCGCGAAGCTTCTGCAGATCCGCACTGACCGACTCCGCGGCCTCGGCGAGTGCGACGAACGGATCGTCCCGCAACGTCGCATGCGCCATGAACGAATCGTGCAGCCAATGGTGCCCGATCGGCGCCTTGGCGCAGATTTCGGAGAAGGCGTGATGGACGTCGGCAGGCTGCTGCCGCAAATGCTCGATCACCGCCTCGAGCGCCAGATTGCGCGTATGCACATCCGGCGTTTCGATGACGAAACGCCGGGCTGCCTCATGCAGAGTCTGCGCGATCGCCGCGGCGTTCGGCGCCGGTGTCGCCGCGTGCAGGAGCACCTTAGAACGGGAAAAGAATGTCGAAGACCTGCTGGCCATAACGCGGCTGCTGCGCGTCGCTCAGCTGGCCGCGGCCGCCGTACGAGATGCGCGCTTCGGCGATCTTCTCGTAGCTGATCGTGTTGTCGTTCGCGATGTCCTCGGGACGGATCACGCCGCCCAGTTCGAGCTCGCGGATCTCGAAATTGATGCGGACCTCCTGCTTGCCATGGATGACCAGGTTGCCATTGGGCAGAGTCTGGATGACCGCGGCAGCGACTTTGAGCGTGATCTTTTCGTTGCGGTCGATCTGGCCGACGCCGTCGTTGGTGCTCTTGCTGGCGCCGTTGACCAGCGAGGCGGGGTTGGCCGCCTTGTTGAGCGCTTTGGGGATCTGCGCTTCGAGGCCGAGGAAATTGGTGAGGCCCGCCGTCTCGGCGTTGTTGCGCGAGCGTTGGGTCTCGTTTTTCACCTGCGCCTTGTCGTCGATCGAGACCGTGACGCTGACCAGATCGCCGACCTGATTGGCGCGCTGGTCCTTGAGGAACGAACGGGCGCCCGACTGCCACAGCGAATTGGCCTGGCGAATCTCGGCGTTCGCATTGGGCATCGGCATCGAGACCGGCACGTAGTTCGGGTCGGTGATGGGGTTCCTGATCGCCGACATCGGCGGCGTACGACCGACATTCGACAGGCGATCGCCGGCACCACAAGCCGCCAGCGGCAATACGGCGAGAAGGGCGAAGACGGGAAGATTGCGGGTCATGGAAAACACTCCTCGGATCACGACGCCGGCCCCAGGTCGGATTTCTGGGTCGCCGCGCGCGGCGGGTCGACCGCAACCTGGCCGGTGCCGGTTACGATCGCATCAATGGATTTCTTGCTCGATGAATTGACGACGCGGACGCGTTCGCCGACGGCGCCGTCCATCTGCGCTTCACCTTGCGTGACGAGCAGCATCTGACCGTCGTCGAGCGTGATCGACACGCTCTCGCCGCGATGTATGACCTGCGGCGCGACCAGATCGGCGCGCTGAAGCGGCGTGTCGGGTTGCAACGCGCGGCGTGCGCCCCGGCCCGCGATCAGCGCGGCATCGGTCACGGTGTTGTGCGCGGCGATTCGCGCCGGCACCGGCTTGGTCGTGATGTCCGACGCCTGGATCACTTCGCCGGCCGCGATACGACGCGTCAGCACGGGAACCGAGACTTCTTCCTCGCGGCGCGTGATGACGACGCGTTCGCCGCCGGCAGGCCGCCAGTCGAGGCCGTAAGTCTGCGCGATACGGAGAAGCTGCGGCGCCGCCATCGTCAAGGTACGCCCCGGCATCGGCGCTGCCGACAGGACCGCGTCGCCCGCGATGCCGTCGAACAGGTCGGACAGGAGCACCTTCTCGTCGACGGCAAGCGTCGTCGCCTTGAGCGACGCCGCTTGCGCGGTTCCGCAAAGGAGGAGAAGGACGAGGGCAGAAGCGCGTAGCATCAGCGCATCGAGTTGACGGTGTTGAGCATGTCGTCGGCGGCCTTGACCACCTTCGAGTTCATCTCGTAGGCGCGCTGCGCCGTGATCAGATTGGTGATTTCGGCGACGATGTTGACGTTCGAGTTTTCGATCGCGCCCTGCTGCAGACTGCCGAAGCCCTGATCGCCGGCGTTGCCCGTAATGGGCGTGCCCGACGCGGGGGTTTCGAGCAGCAGATTGTCGCCGATCGCTTCCAGGCCGGTCGCGTTCGGGAACGTCACCATCTGGAACTGGCCCTGCTGGACCGGTGCCGTGGTGCCGTCGAGCTTCACGAACATCTGGCCGACGCCGTTGATCACGATGTCGGTCGCGCCGCGCGGGATCTGGTTGACGCCGCGGACGATGTAGCCCTGCTGCGTCACGACCTGGCCCTGCGCGTCGAGCGAGAAGGTGCCGTCGCGGGTATAGGCGATTTCGCCGTTGGGCAGATTGACCTGGAAATAGCCCTGGCCGTTGATGCCGATGTCGAGCTTGTTGTCGGTGCGCTGCAGCGTACCCTGCTCATTGATGCGGTAGACGGCGGCCGTCTTCACGCCGTTGCCGAGCTGGATACCGGACGGGATGATCGTGCCGATGTCCGACGACTGCGCGCCCGGACGCACGATGTTCGAGTAAAGCAGATCCTGGAATTCGGCCCGCTGCCGCTTGTACCCGGTCGTGCTCAGGTTCGCGATGTTGTTCGAGATGACTTCGACGTTGGTCTGCTGAGCCAGCATGCCGGTCGAGGCGATGTGCAATGCACGCATCTTCTAATTTCCTTTAGGCGGCTTTTGCGAGCTTCGCGATGGTGTCGCGCTCGCGCTCGTGTTCGGCGTCCAGCATCTTCTGGACCGATTGATAGGTGCGCTGGATGTCGATCATCCGCGTCATCTCGAGCACCGGATTGACGTTCGACTGTTCCAGCATGCCCTGCTGGATGTGCGTATCGGTGTCGGCCAGCGCCGGCTCCTGATTCGCGTTGAGCAGGCCGCCGGCTTCGGCGGTCAGGAAGTTCGGGCGATCGAAGCGATAGACGCCGATGCGGCCCACCACCTGCAGCGCGCCGCTCTGGCCTTCGACGGCCACGGTGACGCTGCCATCGGGACCGATGGCAATCTTGGTGGTGCGGTCGGGAATGCGAATTTCGCCGCCGCCGTCATCGACAACGGCGCGGCCGGACTGGTCGACCAGCACGCCTTCGCTGGTCACCGACATGGCGCCACCGCGCATGTAGCGCAGGCCGTTCGCGGTCTGGACGGCAAGATAGCCGGGCCCCTGCAGCGCGATGTCGAGCGGGTTGCCGGTCTGCGTGATCGGGCCGGCCCGCAGGTCGCGATAGCTGCCGTAATCCGACACCATCGACATCTTGCCCGGCAGGTCGGTCTTGCCGCCGTTCTGACCGACCAGGTGTTCGAGAAAGAGGACCTTCTCGTTCTTGAAGCCGGTCGTCGACATGTTGGCGACGTTGTTGGCGACCACATCCATTTGGCGCCGAAGCGCCACCTGAAGCGAAAGCCCGATAAAGGACGCGTTCTCCATCGCGAGATCTCGAAGTCCAGTGGTTGCCAATTCGAAGACGGTCCGGGATGGGCCGTCGCGTCCCCTCTACGCAGGCGGCGTGCCAACCCGGGGCCGGGCCCGCAATCGCGTGTGCCGATGCGGGTTTGCGGCGGATTCGGCGGGATTTCAGATGGCCGGCCCGGCCGGCAGGCGTGGTACAAGCCCTTGCCGGGCGGCAGAACTTGCCGCGTGAGAAACGTTCAGTTAACCAGCCTCGACTAGGCTCCGCGCGATCCCTGACCCGCGAATTTCTGAGGTTTCCCGATCGATGGCGGCGAACACGGCGAACGCACTCCTGGGGGACGACGCCTCGGACGTTGCGGAAATCGATCCGGCGAAACTTCCTCGCAAGAAGCTCAGCGGCAAACGGCTCGTTCTATTCGTGGCCTTGCCGCTGCTGCTGCTGGTGTTGATCGGCGGCGGCCTGGCGGTGTCGGGCATGTTCTCGAAACACGAGAAGCCGGTCGAGACCATGGCCGGTCCGGGCGTCTTCTATGACGTGCCCGAGATCCTCGTGAATCTCGACTCCGCGGGCAAACAGCCTCGCTTCCTCAAGGTCGCGATCTCGATCGAGGTGTCGAAGCCCGAAGACGTCGAGGCGATCAAGAAGCTGCTGCCGCGCGTCGTCGACCAGTTCCAGGTCTTCCTGCGCGGTCTGCGCATCGAGGACATGCGCGGCTCGGTCGGGGTCTATCGGCTGCGCCAGGAACTGCTCCAGCGCGTCACCGAGGCGGCGCAACCGATCCAGGTGCGGGACGTGCTGTTCCGCGAATTCCTGGTCCAATAGTCGGGACTGGAAGCGAAATGAGCCCGTCCGACAGCATGGAAGATGAAGACCGGATCGCAGCCGAATGGGCCGCGATGTCGGGTGACGACGGCGGGGGCGGCAGCCAGGCCCGCATTCTGAATCAGGACGAGATCGACAGCCTGCTGGGCTTCGATCGCGGTGCCGCGTCGGACTCCGAAAATTCGGGCGTCATGGCGCTGATCAATTCGGCGCTCGTCAGCTACGAGCGTCTGCCGATGCTCGACATCGTGTTCGACCGTCTGGTCCGCATGATGTCGACGTCGCTGCGCAACCTGACTTCGGACAACGTCGAAGCCTCGCTCGACCAGATTTCATCGGTCCGTTTCGGCGACTATCTGAACTCGATCCCGCTGCCGGCCATGCTCTCGGTCTTCAAGGCCGAGGAGTGGGACAATTATGGCCTGCTCACGGTCGATTCGGCGCTGATCTATTCGATCGTCGACGTGTTGCTGGGCGGCCGCCGCGGCACCGCCGCGATGCGTATCGAAGGCCGTCCGTACACGACCATCGAGCGCAACCTGGTCGAGCGCATGGTGCACGTGGTCCTGTCGGACCTGTCGAGCGCCTTCGATCCGCTGAGCCCGGTGACGTTTCGCTTCGACCGTCTCGAAACCAATCCGCGTTTCGCTGCGATCACGCGCGCCGGCAATGCCGCGGTGCTGGTCAAGATTCGCATCGACATGGAAGACCGCGGCGGACGTCTCGAGCTGCTGATCCCGTACGCGACGCTCGAACCGGTTCGCGAGCTGCTGCTCCAGATGTTCATGGGCGAAAAGTTCGGCCGTGACTCGATCTGGGAAACCCATTTGTCCAGCGAGCTGTATCACACCGACGTCGAGCTCATGGCGATCCTCGGTGAATCGGCCTCGACACTGAACGAGGTGCTGAACTGGAAGATCGGAACGCGGCTCATGTTCAACACCCAGCCCGACAGCCTGATCCAGATGCGCTGCGGCGACCGGCCGCTCTATTTCGGGCGCATGGGTCGTAAGTCGCAAAATCTCGCCGTGCGCGTCGAAATGGACGCGCCGAAACAAGATTAGGAGCGAGCAACATGTCCACCACGCTCCTCGTCCTGCTCGACCTGTGCCTCGCCGGCCTGGTCATACCGCTGCTTATTCAGATGGTGCGCGCCAATCGCGCGCTCGCCATCGTGCGCGACGGCAAGGCCGAATTCTCGCAGCTGGTCGGTTCGCTGGCCGAAGCGGTGGCCAAGGCCGACCTCTCGATCAACGCGCTCAAGGCTTCGGCCGCCGAATATGACGGCACTTTGCAAAAGCAGATCGGCACGGCGCGCGCGCTGGTCGATGAGCTGCAGATGATCAACGAGTCGGCGAACAATCTGGCGTCGCGCCTCGAGCGTGCGACCGACGCATCGCGCGGCATGATGCAGCCGACGCAGATCATCGCCGAGCCACCGCAGCCGCACCACATGCCGCAGGCGGCGCCGCAACAGCCGCCGGCGCCGCGTCCGGCGCCGCGTGCCGCGTCGACCATACCGCCGCGCGGCGGCCGTTCGGTTGAGCCGATCCGGATCGAACCGACGCTCGAAGAAGAAGCGCCGCGCGAACTCAAAGCGCGCTCGGCTGCTGAACGCGAGCTGTACGAAGCCATCGAGCTGCTGCGGCGGGGAAACTGATGGCTGCGCAACATCGCTTCTTCAACAATTTCCGCCTGCTCCCCGCGACGCTGGTCGTGGTGATGGTGGTGTTCGGCGTGCGCGTGTTCGACGCGGTTTCGTTGCTGCTGGGCGGCGATGCCGTGCCGGCGGTCCAGACGGCGCAGGCGCAGACCAAGGCGCCGCCTGCCTCGGCGATACCGAAAACCGAAGCCGCCGCTGCCAAGCCGGGCCAATCGGCTGAGCCGCCCGCTGCGTTGCCGGCGCCCGCTCCGGGCGGTGCCGCTGCTTCCAAGGACAAGCCGGTGCAGAACGCGGCCGCGACGGCGCCTGCGGCGCCCAAGCAAGCGACCGATCCGCGTCGCCCGGCGCCCGAAACCAATCTGTCGTCCGCCGAAGTCGAGCTGCTGCAGACCTTGGCGGCGCGCCGCAACGAGCTCGACCAGCGCGCCCAGACGGTCGAGCAGCGCGAGGCCCTGCTGAAAGTCGGCGAAGATCGGATGAACCAGAAGGTTGCCGAGCTGGCCGCGCTGAAGGCTGACATCGAAAAGCTGCTCAGCATGCGCAAGTCGAAGGAAGAGGCCGAGCTGAACAACCTCGTGAAGATCTACGAGGCGATGAAGCCGCGCGAGGCCGCGACCATCTTCGACGGGCTGGACATGCCGGTGCTGCTCGATGTGGTCGAGAAGATGAAGGACCAGAAGATCGCGCCGATCTTCGCGCAGATGAAGCCCGAGCGTGCGCGCGAAGTGACGGCGCGCCTGGCCGAGCGGCGCAAGCTGCCGCCGACGCCGCCGCCCTCGGCGTTGCAGCCTGCATCGTTCGCCGCACCGTTGCCGCAGCAGCCGATGGCGGCGCCGCCGGTGCAGGCGCAGCCCGCTTCGGCGACCGCTCAGCCGCCGGCAGCGCCGGCGGCCAAGCCGGCCGCCGCAAACAACAAGAAGTAGCGGTGCCGGACGCAAGTCCGGTCGTCAGGACGAAGGAAAACTGGTTCGATGGCCGTTGATATGAGCATGCGCGTCCTGATCGCGGACGACGACGAAACCATGCTTCGCATCATTTCGAAGCAGGCCGGCGTCAACGACGACATCGTCAAACCCTGCAACGCCGAAACGCTGAGACAGAAGATCGTCAGCGTCATCGGTCAATCTTGACGAGGTCCGACGTGGGCGAGACCGACGCGCAACGGCCGCTCACGCGGGACGAGATCGCCAACATCGTGCAGGACGTGCTGACGCACATGCACGGCGAAGAAACCCGTGGAGTCGGCGGTCTTTATCGCGAACTCGGCGCGCTGGCGCTCTTCATCCGGCAGGCCCGCGACGACATCGCCGCGGTGCGTCCCGACGAGATTCGCAGCACCGACATTCCGCGCGCCACCGACGAACTCGATGCGGTCGTCGGCGCGACCGAAGAGGCGACCAACACGATCATGGACGCGGCGGAGAAGCTGGCCAACATCGGCAGCGAAGTCGGCGGCGACGTCGAGACCCGCGTGACCGAGATCGTCGGAAGCATCTACGAAGCCTGCAGCTTCCAGGACATTACCGGTCAGCGCATCACCAAGGTCGTGCGCACCTTGAAAGTGATCGAGGGCAAGGTCGAACGGCTGCTGCGCGCCTTCGGTGACGAAGCCGCGGCTGCGGACGGGCAGATCGCAATGGCGCCGGACAACGACGCGGCGCTGCTCAACGGTCCGCAATTGCCGGGCAAGGCGATGGGCCAGGACGAGATCGATCGCTTGCTGGCGGAGATGGGCTGACGATGCACCGTCATCGGAAAAAGATGCACGGCCTGCTTGGCTTGCGCAGCGCGACGGCACTGGCGCTGATCTTGGCATTGGCGCTGCCCGTCGCGGCGCGCGCCGAGATCGGCCCGCCGACCGAAGCGGCGGCCGCGGAGCCCGAGCAAAAGCAGGACCAGACCAAGCCGCAGAAAAAGAAACGCGGTTCACAGCGTCGTGAAACCGCGGCGGCGGCGAGCGAAACCGAAGCGCCGCCGCCCTCGCGCACCTCGTCGCGCAGCAAGCACGCGCGCGCAAAGTCCGGCGCGGCGGCACCGCAGCCGGTGTCGGAAACGCCGCCGCCCCCGACGCGCACGACGACCAGATCCGCCAAAGCCAAGCCGACGCCGGTTGCGACGGCCCGAACGGCGACACCGGCGCTGGCGCCGACGCAACAAATGGCTGCGCAACAACCGGTTGCGACGGTGCGTCCTGGCAAGACCGCCGCCAGCGCGCATCCGACCGTGTCGGTGCCGCCGCCGATCGTCGCGCCGGCACCGCCGCCGGTGGCCGCGCCGGTCGCGGTCGCGACCGCGCCTGCGGCACCCGCCGCACCTGAGCTGATTTTCAAGATCACGCCGCTTGCGACCAGCAACATCGCGGTGTTCCGCCGATCGGGCGCGTTGTGGATCGTGCTCGATCAGCCGACATCCGCGGCGGCATTCGAAATTGGCGGGCCCAAGCGCGCGCAAACGCAGCCGCCCAAGCGCACGGCGCTCGGCGCCGCGACCGCGTTTCGTGCCGACCTGCCCGACGGGCTGGTGCCGAGCGTGGCGAAGACGGGCCTGAGCTGGACCGTCACGCTGACGCCGGCGAACGACCCCGATCCGTCGGGGCCCGATGCGCGCATCGTGATGGTCGACAACAAGCCGCGCCTGCAGATCGACGCGCCGCGCGGCAGCGCGCCGGTGACGCTCAACGATCCCGACAGCGGCGACATGCTGCTGGTCGTGCCGATGCCGGCCGACGTCAAGGGCTATGACGGCAGTCGCGAATTTGCCGAGTTCGAGTTGCTGCCTGCGGCGCACGGCATCGTCGTTCGCGCCATCTCGGACACGGTCGGCGTCACCGCCGGCGCCGATGTCGTCGCGATCGACGCGCCGGGCGGTCTGAAACTGTCGTCGGCGCCGAACCTGAAGGATCCGACGCAGCAGGTCGCCTCGGCGCTGACGGCCGAGATGGGGCCGGTGCGCATCTTCGACATGAGCGGATGGCGCGGGCCGAAGCGGCAGCTCGTGCTGCGCCGGCGCGAACTCGAGCAGGTCGCGACGGCGAAGAAGGAACCGGCGCAACGGCTGCCGACGTATCTCGAACTGGCACGGCTGCATCTGACCTATGGCTACGGACCCGAGACGCTCGGCTATCTGGCGCTCGCGGTGCAGGCCGAGCCGGGCATCGAGGCGAGTCCCGAATTCCGTCAGCTGCGCGGCGCGGCCTACGCGCTCACCGGCAATCTCGAAGGCACGCGCGACGATCTCGGCCTGCCGCCGGTGTACGATCCGACCGACCTGTCGCTGTTCCGCGGCTACGCGCTGGCGCGCAACGAACGCTGGGGCGAAGCGTACCAGGCGTTTCATTCTGGTGTGCCGTTGCTGTCGGCCTACCCGGACGAGCTGTTCCGCCCGTTGGTGTTGGCTGCGATCGACGCGGCGACGCGGCAGGGCGATACCGGCCTCGCGAAAACGCTGGTGCAGAAGCTCGAAGAGCGCGAAGCGTTGCGCCGTCCAACGGCGGCGGCGGTGTCGTATTTCCGCGGACAGGTGCTGGCCGGCGAAGGCGACGCGCAGGGCGCGTCGGTGATGTTCCGCGCCGCTGCCCTGTCGCGCGACCCATGGTACCGCGCGCGCGGCGAGCTGGCGCTGGTCGAACAGGGCCTCGCCGCCGGCACGATGGAAACCGCCGAAGCGCTGCCGCGTCTGGAGAAGCTGCGCCTCGCCTGGCGCGGCGACGATCTCGAAATTCGCGTGCTGACCTTGCTGGGGCAGCAGCGCGTCGCGGCGGGACAGCCTGAAGACGGTCTGTCGGCCCTCAAGATCGCGGCCCAGATCTCGGCCGAGACGCCCAAGGGCGAAGAAATCAAACGGTCGATGACCCGCATCTTCGACGACCTGTTCGAAGCCAACGGTGCCGACAAGCTGTCACCGCTGCGGGCGCTGGCGATCTTCCAGGATTATCGCGACCTGTCGCCGTCGGTGGCGCGACAGGATGCGGTGATCGAACGGCTCGCCGATCGCATGGTGCAGATCGACCTGCTCGATCAGGCCGCCGATCTGCTGGCCAAGCAGATCGAGATCAAGACCGAAGCCGCCGACAAGGCGCGCCTCGGTGCGCGCATCGCCGGCATTCGGCTGAACGATTCGAAACCGGATCTCGCCATCCAGGCGCTCGATCAGAGCAACGCCGACAAGCTCTCGGACGATCTGAAGTCCGAACGCCGTCTGCTGCGCGCCCGCGCTTTGTCGAAGCAAGGCAAGGTCGACGAAGCGACCGCGCTGATCAAGGACGATCCCTCACCGGTGGCCGACCAGCTGCGCGTCGATATTGCCTGGCAGGGGCGCCGTTGGAAGGCCGCGTCCGACGCGCTGGGCCGTCTTGCCGGCCCGCCGCCCGGCGACGGCTCGCGGATCGACGACTTCAAGGCGCGGCTGGTGCTCAATCGGGCCGTTGCGCTCGCGCTGGCCGAAGACCAGGCGTCGTTGCAGCAATTGCGGCGGACCTGGTGGCCGTCGATGCGCGACAGCAAGGACGGCGAGCTGTTCCAGGTGCTGACGCGCAGCGCTGCCGAAGGCGGGCTCGACCTCGAAACGATCCGCGCCCAGGTCGCCGAGATCGACATGTTCAAAGGCTTCCTCGCCGCCTATCGCAAGCCGCCCGGCGGCGCGTGATCCGCAGCGCGCGCTTGCTGCTCCGCGCATATGAAAGCGCGGACGCGCAATCTTTGGTGGCACTGCTCGGCGATTTTGAAGTGGCGCGCTGGCTCGCCCGCGTGCCGCATCCTTACACGATCGACGACGCCGACGCCTGGATCGAGCTGAGCAAGAGCGAGGCGCGGCGCTCTTTCGCGATCACGCGCGACGGGGCCCTGGTCGGCGGCATCGGCCTGGGACGCCGTCCGGACGGTGCCTACGAACTCGGCTATTGGATCGGGCGGCGCTTCCATCGCAACGGTTACGCCGAAGAGGCGTCGCGCAAGCTGCTGCAGGTCGCCTTTGCCGACTGGCGCGTAGCCCGTGTCGTCGTGTCAGCCCTGCCCGACAATGCGCCCAGCCTCGCCCTGATCGCCAAGCTCGGGTTCCGCCCGATCGGACTGCAACCGTTCTATGTGCCGCCGCTGCGGCCCTGGCCGGCCGTCATCCCGCATTTCGAACAGACGCGCTAGCGCGTTTTCCCGCGAAGTGGTTACCGGTTCGCGGAAGGAAAACGCGCCAGATCAAAAAGTTAGAAAGCATGACCCGATCCAATTGGATCGGGTCATGCTTTATCCCCCCGGGGCGCTGCCATAGCTGCGGATCAGGCTGCCTGCCACCAGGTACCAGCCGTCGACGAGCACGAAAAAGATGATCTTGAACGGCATCGAAACCGTAACCGGCGGCAGCATCATCATGCCCATCGACATCAGGATCGAGGCCACGACCATGTCGATGATCAGAAACGGAATGAACATCAGAAAGCCGATCTCGAAGGCGCGGCGCAGCTCGCTGATGATGAAGCTCGGGATGACGATGTGAATCGGCACGTCGACCGGGGACGCGAACGGGCCGGCCTTGGCGACGTCGGCAAAGAGCTGCACGTCCTGGCGACGCGTATGCTCGAGCATGAACTGCTTGAACGGCGCGAGGGCTTTGTCGAAAGCCTCGGTTTCGTCCATGCGCTCGTCGAGCAGCGGCTTGATGCCTTCGTCGTACGAGCGGGTCAGCACCGGCGCCATGATGAAGCCGGTGAGAAACAGCGCCAGCGACAGCATCACCACGTTGGGCGGCGTGGTCTGGATGCCGATGGCGCTGCGCAGCATCGACAGCACCACCGCGATCCGCGTGAACGACGTCATCATGATCAGGATGGCCGGTGCGATCGACAGCACCGTCATCAGGCCGACGAGCTGCACGACGCGACCCGCGAGCGTGCCCGATCCCTGGCCGCCGGCGTCGAGCGTCAGCCGCTGCGCCATGGCCGGATCGGCGAACACGAGCATGAGCGCGAACGCGCCGCCGAGCAGCGCCGCGAAGAAAATCAAACGACGTGTCACGCGATTTCCGACCCGGTGCCGAATGCTTCGTCTTGCAGCTCGAAGCGGGTGCTGCCGATGCCGCGCTCGACCACGATCGCCTCGTTGGTGCCGAGCAGCAGCAGATGTTCGACCTCATCGCGCCGGACCAGGACCAGCCTGCGGCGCGCATCGAGGGTGAGGACTTCGACCAGCTTCAGGCGCCGTTGCCGCCCGACCGGGGTCGCGAGCGGGCCGGCAAGGCCGAAGCGGCGCACCAGCCAGGCCAGACCGATGATCAGACCCAGCACCAGGATCAGGCTCAACGCGTAGGTGGTGTAGCCGGTGGCGCTCACGGATGGGCTTCTTTCATGTCCGCGGTCAGTTCGTTGAGAGAGACGGCCAGCGCTTCGAGCTTGGCGAGATAGACCGGCCGCCCTTCATGCGGCGGCGACCCGGTCAGCGCCCGGCAAACCCGCCCGACCTCGAGGTCGAGGCCGGTGAGGTCGAGCGGCACGCCGGCCGCCTGCGCGCGGCGCGTGGCTGCGACCAGCTCGATCAGCGCGTCGAGCGCGGCGCCCGCATCGTCCTGGCTCATTGCCCGGCCCCGACCTCGGGGCCGGTCGTGGAGCCGGCGCGCAGCTTGCCGTTGACGCGGTAGATGTAGTTGAGGATCTCGGCCACCGCGATCAGCGCCTCGGTCGGGATGTCGCTGTCGATCTCGACTTTGGCCAGCAGCTCGGCGAGATCGCGGTCCTCGCGCACTTTCACGCCGCTGGCGAAAGCGATCTCGAGGATTTTATCGGCCAGGGTGCCGCGGCCCGAGGCCACCACGCGCGGCAGCCGGTCGCCGCCCAGCTCGTAGCTCAGCGCGACGGCGGTCTTGCGCGAGTTGTCAGGATCCGGGGAAGGAGACACGTAGGCTGGCGATCCGCCCGATTGAATTGCGCCAGCTCTCGCAGAAAGCCGGCACGTCATGAATGCGTAGCGATCGAAGATCGCGGGCCGGATCAGACGCGAGCCGGCTTTAAGTCTTGGTAAACCGAGACTGGTCCGCGCGTAAGCCTTCCTTAAGTGCCCCCTCGCCAGTATCTTGGCGCGCAACGCAAACGGCGGGCAGCTTTTGCCAGGCCCCAGGGATCCCCAGGGACATGGACCTTTCGAACCTCGACCTGTTCAAAGCGATCGGCCGGAAGATGGGCTGGCTGACCCAGCGCGAGAACGTCATCGCGCAGAACATCGCCAATGCCGATACGCCCGGCTTTCGCGCCCTCGACATTGCACCGTTGAGCTTCAAAGAGACGCTCGGCGCCAAGCTCGCGCCGACTACCACCAGCGCCATGCATCTGGCAACGGCCGCGAACGCCAAGCCGGGCCAAGCCAAGGTCGCGGCCGAAAAGAAACCCTGGGAAGTGTCGCCGTCGAACAACGGCGTGGTGATCGAAGAGCAGATGATGAAGTCGTCGAGCACGGCGACCGACTATCAGCTGATGCTCAATCTCTACAAAAAGAACGTGTCGATGCTGCGGACCGCCCTCGGCCGCAGCGGCGGCTGAGCGAGCGCACCATGGATGAACTGACCAAGACCGCGGATATCGCCGCCTCGGGCATGAAGGCGCAGGGTCTGCGGATCCGCGTTATCGCCGAGAACATGGCCAATGCCGGTACCACGGCGACGACGGCGAACGACCAGCCCTATCGGCGCAAGCTCGTCACCTTCAAGGCCGAGCTCGACCGCGCCACCGGCGCCCACAAGGTCGCCGTCAATCGGGTCGCGACCGACAAGAGCGAACTGCCGAAGAAGTTCGATCCCGGCCATCCGGCGGCCGACGCCAACGGCTATGTCGCGAGCTCCAACGTCAACTCGCTGATCGAGGTGATGGACATGCGCGAGGCCCAACGCAGCTACGAAGCCAATATCGGCGTGCTGACGACGTCGCAAGGCATGCTCTCCCGCACCATCGACATGCTGCGCTAGGAGCGCGCGAACACATGAACATGAATGACGCGATTTCGGCCTACCGCACTGCCCAGCGTGGTGTCGCCACCGGCGGCGGCATGGCTTCGCGCGAGGCCGAGACCACGGGGCCGACCTTCGGCAGCATGGTCAAAGAAGCGGTGCAGGGCGCGATCGAGGCGCAGAAGCAAAGCGCCCAGATCAGCGACGCCGCCGTCAAGGGCAAAGCCGACATGACCGATGTCGTGCTCGCGGTGAGCAACGCCGAAACGACGCTGCAGAGCGTCATCGCCGTGCGCGACAAGGTCGTCGCGGCGTACCAGGAAATCATGCGCATGCCGATCTGATCGGCGGCGCGTTTCATCCACTTTCTTCGACGATACGTACATGAACCAGACTGAGGTCATCGACCTCGTGCGCGAGGCGCTGATGACGGCGCTCATCGTGGCCGGGCCGGTGATGCTCGTCGGGCTCGCGGTCGGCATTCTGGTGTCGCTGTTCCAGACGATGACTCAGCTCAATGAAATGACGCTGGTCTTCATCCCGAAGATATTGGCCATCTTCGTGGCGCTGCTGGTGTTCGCGCCTTTCATGCTGCAGCAGCTCGAAGGCTTCATGCGCATGACGGCCGATAAAATCGTTTCGCTCCCGTAAGCCAGGCATGGCGGGGCTCGATCATCTGAACACGCTGCTGGCCGGCGGCGTGTTCGCGATATTGCTGGTTTTTACCCGCGTCGGCGCCGCCCTGATGAACCTGCCGGGCTTCGGCGATGCTTACCTTCCGGGACAGGTCCGGCTGATTCTCGCGCTGGCCTTCAGCGTGGCCATCACCCCGATGCTCAAGGCGCGCCTGCCGGCCGCGCCCGACGAACCGGCGCTCCTGATTTTGCTGATCGCCACCGAAGCCGTGATCGGCATCTTCATCGGCACGATCGGTCGCGTGATGCTGTCGTCGCTGGAAACGGCGGGGCAGCTGATCGGTCTCCAGACCGGCTTTTCGAGCGCGACGTTGTTCAACCCGCAGATCGCCGCGACGGGCTCGCTGGCCGGGTCGCTGCTGTCGACGGTGGCGGTGCTGCTGCTGTTCGTCACCGACCTGCACCACATGATGCTGCGGGCGCTGCTGGGCAGCTACGACGTGTTTCCCGCGGGCGGGCCGATTTTGTTCGGCGACCTCGCCGACGTGATCGCGAAGACCGTGGCCGCCTCCTTCGCCATCGGCATGCAGCTCGCGGCACCGTTCGTGATCGTCACGCTGATCTTGATGGTCGCGCTCGGCCTGATCGCGCGCATGATGCCGCAGATGCAGATTTTCTTCATTGCCCAGCCGATCCAGCTCGCGCTCGGCATCCTGGTGTTCGCGATCGTCCTGCCCGCCATGCTGCTGTATTGGATGGAGCGGTTTCAGGGGTCGCTGGTCACCTTTCTCTCGCCCGGGCTGCCCTAAATGGCCGAGGGCGGCGACCAGGAAAGCCGGACAGAAGACCCTACGGCACACCGGCTCGAGGAAGCGCGCTCGCGCGGCAACCTCCCGATCAGCCGCGAGCTGAACAACTGGTTCATGTTCCTCGCCGCCGCCTTCATGATGCTCGCCTTCGCGCCCTCGGCGGCGCAGGACCTGGCGACGGTGCTGCGCCCGTTCCTCTCGCAACCCGACCTGTTTGCCACTGATCGGTTCGCGCTTGGCGAAGCTTTGGTCGGGGCGCTCAGCGCCGCGGCCAAGGCGATCGGATTGATCCTGCTGCTGTTCATGGTCTCGGGTCTCAGCTCCTCGCTGCTCCAGGCGGGCTTCAACATCACCACCGAGCCGTTGAAGTTGGATATCGGCAAGCTCAATCCGTTGAAGGGATTCAAGCGCCTGTTTGCGCCGCGCTCGGTGGGCGAGCTGCTCAAGACCATGGCCAAGCTCGTCGTCGTCAGCGCCATCGTCGTCGCGATCATGATGCCGTCGTTCGGCGGCATCGAACGGTTCGTCTCGCTCGACATGGTCGACCTGGTGGTCGAGTTCCGCCTCATGACGCTGAAGCTGATCGGCGGCGTGCTCGCGATCATGACGCTGGTGGCCGCGGCTGACGTCTTCTTCGTGCGCTGGTCCTGGTGGAAGGGCCTCAAAATGTCGAAGCAGGAGGTCAAGGACGAGCACAAACAGTCCGAAGGCAGTCCCGAGGTCAAAGGGCGCCAGCGTCAGCTGCGCTTCGACAGAGCGCGCCGGCGCATTCTGCAGGCGGTACCCAAGGCCGACGTGGTCATCACCAACCCGACCCATTTCGCGGTGGCGCTGCAATACGACCCCGAGAAGATGCAGGCGCCGGTGCTGGTGGCCAAAGGCGCCGACTTCCTCGCCGCCAGGATCCGCGAGGTCGCCAAAGAGAACGACGTCACGATCATGGAAAACCCGCCGCTGGCGCGCGCGATCTACGCCACGGTCGAGCTCGATCATCCGATCAAGGAAGAGCACTACCGTGCGGTGGCGGAAATCATCAGCTACGTGTTCAAGCTGAAGCGCAAAACCATGAAAATGTAGGCCGCGGCGTATGTTACGCCGCAGCGACGTCCGAACGCGCGCGCCAGGCCGGCAGGCGCACCGTCGCGATGGTGCCTTGGCCCGGCGCGCTCGTCAGAAACAATTCGCCGCCATGTGCTTCGACCAGGCGCTTGGTCAGCGGCAGGCCCAGACCGGTGCCTTCGGTGGTCCGGTTGAAGGCGTTTTCCGCGCGGCCGAACGGCGCCATCACCAGCGCCAGATCCGCTTCGGCAATGCCGACACCGTTGTCCTCGAACGACAGCAGGATGCTGCCGTCGCGATCGCGCGACAGGCGCGCCGCGACACGTCCGCCGGGCTGCGTGTATTTGACCGCGTTGGCGAGCAGGTTCAGCGCCACCTGGCGCATGCGGCGTTCGTCGCAGGTCACCGGCGTCGAATCGAATTCGATGTCGACCGACATCGCGATCTGCCCCGCCTCGGCGCGCGGTGCCAGCATGCGCGCGCTGGCCTGCAGCGTCTGGCGCAGGTCGACTTTCTCTTCGACCAGCGCCAGATGGCCGGCTTCCAGCGTCGACAGGTCGAGAATGTCGTTGATCAATTGCAGCAGGTGCGACGCGCTTTCGTGGATGTCGTGCGCATATTCGACGTAAGCGGGCGCACCGACCGGGCCGACCATCTCGCGCTCGATCATTTCGGCAAAGCCGATCACCGCGTTCAGCGGCGTGCGCAATTCGTGACTCATGGTCGCCAGAAAGGCGCTTTTGGCACGGCTCGCCCCTTCGGCGGCGCGGCGGGCCTCTTCGAGTCGCGCCGCGTGCTGCTTGGCCGCTTCCTCGGCCACCAGCGCGTTGTAGCGCAACGTCTCGATCGCGTTGCCCATCTGGCCGATCTCGTCTTCACGATCGAGATGCGGCACGCCGACGGCGCGCTCGCCCTCGGCAATGCGCACGATGGTTCGGGTCAAGGCCAGGATCGGGAACACGACCCGGCGGCCGAACATGACAACCCCAAGCGCACCGACCGCGAGCGTCATCAGCGCCATGCAGGCCACCGTGGTCAGCGCCTCCATGGCGGCGTGGCGGCGCGCATCGGCGCGTTCAGCGGCGATGTTCAGGGCCGCGTCGCGCAACGTCAGGACACGCTGCAGGAGGGGAAATTGCTCGGTCCGCAGCTCGTCGACGGTCAGCTTCGTATTGACGCCCTTCGCCGCATCGACCACCCGCCCGTAGAGTTTGCGGGTGCCGCCGAAATACTCGAACTCGATCATATGGATCTCGGTTGCGAGTTCGGTGTCGGCGCCCGCCTGTTCGATCAGGGCGCGGATGCGCGACCAGCTTTGATCGACGCGGCCGCGCATTTCGGCGAGCTGTTCGAGAGCAGAGCTTGAGATCGGGCCGCGCGTGGCGATCAGGTCGATATGGATGTTCCCGGCGCGACCGGCGAAGTCGCGCAGGTCCGATGCGACGCGCGCCACCGAAGCGAATTGCCCGACGGTCGGGTCCGATCGCGCCACCAAGCCTTCGAGCACGTTTTCCAACCGTGCGAATTCGTCGAGCAGGTCGACCACCGCCGGAATGAAGCCGTCGGCAAATACCGCGTCGCGCTGCGCCGCTGGCAGGGTGATCTGGCGATCGACGACGGTGCGCAGTTCGCGCATGCGATGCCCGAGCTGCTGCAGGTCGGCGATCGCCACTTCGCTCGAAACCGGGGCCAGCCGGTGCAGATGGGCCAGCGTCAGCGCCAGCGCCGTGTCGGTGCGCTCCCGGTCGAGTTCGAGCGCCCCGATCCGCTCCTGCGAGATCGGTTCCGGCCGCCGGAGCGCGGCGTTGCTGGCGCCGCGTTCGAGCGCCACCGCCTCGACCACGCGCAGCGCCGCGCCGAGCGCCTCGACGCTGGAGCCGGCGGCCTGGGCTGCGCGCAGATCCTGAATGCGCGTGGCCAGACCGATCGCCGCGCCCACGGTGGCTGCGCCGGCGACGGCGAGCATCCAGGCGACGAAGACGGCGCGGACCCGCATCACCCGGACCTACGCAAACCGGCTGAACAATCCTTTAAACAAGGAGGCTGCCCGGCCCAGGGCGCGCTTTTCCGCAACGCGGATTCCGGCTCGCGGACGGAAGCGTGCCAGACCAAAACTAGAGAACAGGACCCGATCCAAACGGATCGGATCCTGTTCTAAGGTGCTCGCCGCATGAGTCTGTTCGACCGATGGTTTCGCCGGGATCCGGCCCCGCCGCCCGTGGCGGGTGATCTGAAGCGGGCGCTGGAGCAAGCGCAGCGGCGCTTCGAGCGCTTCTTCGACATTGCGCCGGTCGGCATCCTGCTGCTCGATCGCGCCGGCACGGTGACCGAAACCAACCTGGCCATGACGCGGATGCTGGGGATGCCCGGGGGCGGCCTGGCGGGGAAGCGCCTGATCGAGCTGCTCGAGCCGAAGGGGGCGGGCGAGCTTGTAACGGCGCTGGCCGAGATCCAGGACGGGGCCGAGCGCGCCGAGCCGTTCGAGGTCCGGCTGGTCGGCGATGGCCGGAACGTGGTCGTGCAATTATTCGCGCGCCGTGCCGGCGTCGAGATTGACGGGCGCGAAGGCGGCGCCGGGCTGATCCTCCACGCGGTCGATCTGACCGAGCAGAAGAATCTCGAAACCCAGTTCGCCCAGTCGCAGAAAATGCAGGCGGTGGGCCAGCTCGCCGGCGGCATCGCGCACGACTTCAACAACCTGCTCACCGCGATGATCGGCTTCTGCGATCTGCTGCTGCTGCGTCACAAGCCGGGTGACCCGAGCTTCGGCGATATCATGCAGATCAAGCAGAGCGCCAACCGCGCCGCCAACCTGGTCCGCCAGCTGCTCGCCTTCTCGCGCCAGCAGACGCTGCAGCCGCGCGTCATCGACGTCACCGACGTGCTGGCGGAACTGTCGCACCTGCTGCGCCGGCTGATCGGCGAGAATATCGATCTCGATCTCGTGCATGGCCGCGAACTCGGCCTGGTCAAAGTCGACCAGGGCCAGCTCGAACAGGTGCTGATCAACCTCGTCGTCAATGCGCGCGACGCGATGCCGACGGGCGGACGGTTGCAGGTGCGGACCTCGAATCTCGAAACCGCGCATTCGCAGCTGAAAGGCCTCGACGAGATGCCGCCCGGGCGCTGGGTCACGATCCAGGTGTCCGACACCGGCATCGGCATCGGCCGCGAGAATCTGACGCGCATCTTCGAACCGTTCTTTTCCACCAAGGAAGTCGGGGCCGGCACCGGTCTCGGCCTGTCGACGGTCTATGGCATCGTGCGTCAGACCGGCGGCTACGTGCAGGTCGACAGCCAGCTCGGTCACGGTGCGCGCTTCACCATTTACCTGCCGCGTCACGCCGACACGGTGACAGCCGAACCGGCCCCCGCCGAAGCTGCCGAAGCGCGCAGCCAGGCCGATCTCACCGGCGCCGGCGGCATTCTGCTGGTCGAAGACGAGGACGCAGTACGTACCTTCTCGGCGCGCGCGCTGCGCAACAAGGGGTACAAGGTCTGGGAAGCGAATTCGGGCGAGAACGCGCTCGAAATCTTCGAGCAGGAGCAGGCGCAGATCGATCTCGTGGTCACCGACGTGATCATGCCGAACATGGATGGACCGACAATGGCGCGGCGCGTGCGTGAAGTGAATCGCGAGATCAAGGTGATCTTCATCTCGGGCTATACCGAAGACCGGTTCCGGCAACATCTCGACATCGACGCGGGGACGCATTTCCTTGCCAAGCCGTTTTCGCTGAAACAACTCGCAGGTAAGGTCAAAGAAGTGATGACCGGCGAAATCGATTCATGAACGACCTGATCCTTGCGCTCGCGGCGGCGATCGCGGGCGCGGTGAACGCCGTCGCCGGCGGCGGTACGTTCGTCACCTTTCCCGCCCTCACCGAAATCGCGCTGGTGCTGCCGGTGGTTGCCAATGCGACCAACACGGTGGCGCTGTTTCCGGGCAATTTCGCCAGCGCCTGGGCCTATCGCAAGGACCTGTCCAAGCCGGAAGGCGTGTCGGTCTGGTTGCTGCTTGTGATCGCGATCATCGGCTCGGTGTTCGGCGCCTGGCTGGTGACGATCACGTCGGACGCGACGTTCTTGAAAGTCGTGCCGTGGCTGCTGCTGTTCGCGACCGTGCTGTTCGCGCTCGGCGGTCGCATCGCGCGCTGGTTGCAGGCGCATGCGCGACTCGCGCCGTGGTGGCTGGCGGTCGGCATGGTGCCGGTGGCGATCTATGGCGGTTATTTCGGTGCCGCGATGGGCATCGTGCAGCTCGCGCTGTTCGCCGTCGTCGGCATGACCGACCTCAACCGCATGAACGCGCTGAAGACGATCTTCACCGGCATCTGCAACATGACGGCGGTGATCATCTTCGTGGCCAAGGATTTCGTCGCGTGGCGGCCGGCGATGATCATGGCGGTGGGCGCGGTCATCGGCGGCTATTGGTGCGCGCGCTGGGCGCGACGACTGAATCCGCTGCTGCTGCGCCGCTCGATCATCGTGATCGGCCTGGTGACGTCGGCCTATTACTTCATGAAAGCGGGCTGAGCGGAACGGTCCGCGCAAAGCTGACCTGCGCACGCGACGCACGTTGGGCGCGCCGAGCGCGCTAGGTTCGGCCTCGCAATTGGGGCGAGGCATGACCGACATACGGATCGAGGGCGCGGCGGATTCCGCGGAGCGCGAACAGGGCACGGCGTTCGCCGTGCTGGCGGCGCTCAGCCTGTGTCATGGTCTCAATGATCTCGGCCAGTCGCTGCTGCCCGCGATTTATCCGTTGCTGAAACAGACTTACGGTCTCGATTTCGGCGAGATCGGTCTCATCACGCTCGCCTTCCAGTTCACCGCGTCGCTGCTGCAGCCGTTGGTCGGTGTCGCCACCGACCGCCGGCCGCGCCCTTGGTCGTTGCCCGTCGGCATGGGCGTGTCGCTGGTCGGCCTGCTGTTGCTGTCGGTCGCCGCAAGCTTCCCGATGCTGCTGCTGGCGGCGGCGCTGGTCGGCACCGGTTCGTCGATCTTCCATCCTGAATCCTCGCGCGTCGCGCGGCTCGCATCCGGCGGCCGGCATGGGCTGGCGCAGTCGCTGTTCCAGGTCGGCGGCAATGCCGGATCGGCGGCCGGACCGCTCGCAGCGGCCTTCATCGTGCTTCAGCGCGGGCAGGGCAGCGTTGCCTGGTTCTCGCTGACCGCGTTGCTGGCGCTGGTCGTGCTGATCTTCGTCGGACGCTGGTACGGCGCGCATCTGCGCGCGACGAGCAAGCGCGCGGTTGCTGCGGCGGCGACCTTGCCGCGCAAGACGGTGGCGCGCGGCATCACCGTGCTGCTGCTGCTGGTCTTTTCGAAATACGTCTACACGGCGAGCCTGAGTTCGTATTTCACCTTCTATCTGATCCATCGGTTCGGCACCTCGGTGCAGACGGCGCAGCTTTGTCTGTTCGCGTTCCTCGGTGCCTATGCGGTCGGCACGCTGGTCGGCGGACCGATCGGCGATCGCATCGGACGCAAATCGGTGATCTGGGTTTCGATACTCGGCGCGCTGCCGTTCACGCTGTTGCTGCCCTATGTCGGCTTCACCGCCACGGTCGTGCTGGCGGTTCTGATCGGCTTCATCATCTCGTCGGCCTTCTCGGCCATCCTCGTCTATGCGCAGGAACTGATGCCCGGCCGGGTCGGCACCGTCGCGGGCCTGTTCTTCGGCTTCGCGTTCGGCATGGGCGGTCTGGGCGCGGCGGTGCTCGGCGCGCTCGCCGATCACACCTCGATCGAGTTCGTGTACCGGATCTGCGCCTACCTGCCGGCGCTCGGCCTGCTCGCGGCCTTCCTCCCCAATCCGAAGCAAGAAGTCCGGGCGTCGTAAGGCCGCTGCTGGTCCAGTCCTCGGGTCCGGCGTGGGCGACGCTCGTCCGACGACCTCTATAGTTTAGAGATCGCTTCAGCATCTATTCGAGCCCTGTCGCGCAAGGTGTTTCGCACCGAAATCTTGTTCTTGCGGGCCGGAACAAAACAGGTACATTGCCCGTGTTGCCGACTCGGAACCGAACGTGAGAAAGGACGCCCCAATGAGCACTGCCACGCTGCGCGTGATCGAGAAGGAAACCGGAGTGGATAAGCAAAAAGCGATCGACGCCGCGCTGTCGCAGATCGAGAAGGCCTTCGGCAAAGGCTCGATCATGAAGCTGGGCGCCCGTAGCGGCGTCGAGATCGAGGTCGTGTCGACCGGCTCGCTCGGGCTCGACATCGCGCTCGGCATCGGCGGCCTGCCGCGCGGCCGCATCATCGAAATCTACGGCCCCGAAAGCTCGGGCAAGACCACGGTCGCGCTGCACGCGATCGCGTCGGCCCAGAAGACCGGCGGCACCTGCGCCTTCATCGACGCCGAACACGCGCTCGATCCCAGCTACGCCAAGAAGCTCGGCGTCAATATCGACGAGCTGCTGATCTCGCAGCCCGACGCCGGCGAACAGGCGCTCGAAATCGCCGACACGCTGGTGCGCTCGGGCGCGGTCGACGTGCTCGTCATCGACTCGGTTGCCGCGCTGGTGCCGCGCGCTGAACTCGAGGGCGAGATGGGCGACAGCCATGTCGGCCTGCATGCGCGCTTGATGAGCCAGGCGCTGCGCAAGCTGACCGGTTCGATCTCGAAGTCGAACACCGTCGTCATCTTCATCAACCAGATCCGTCTCAAGATCGGCGTGATGTTCGGCAGCCCCGAAACGACGACGGGCGGCAATGCGCTGAAATTCTACGCGTCGGTTCGTCTCGACATTCGCCGCATCGGCGCGATCAAGGATCGCGAGACGGTGGTCGGCAACCAGACCCGCGTGAAGGTGGTGAAGAACAAGCTGGCGGCGCCGTTCCGCGTCGTCGAGTTCGACATCATGTACGGCGAAGGCATCTCCAAGGTCGGCGAGCTGCTCGATCTCGGCGTGGCCGCGGGCGTGGTCGAAAAGTCGGGCTCGTGGATGAGCTATGGCGGCGACCGTATCGGCCAGGGCCGCGAGAACGCCAAGACGTTCCTCAAGGAAAACCCCGAGATCGCCAATCAGATCGAAGCCAAAATCCGCGGCAATGCCGGTCTCGTCGCCGACGCGATGATCACCGGTCCGGAAGCGGACAGCGACGCTGATGAATAAGGCGCGTGACGAATAAGCGATGATGGTTCGCTGCCACAGATCTTGGGTGGATCGGGTGGCAGCGGTCTCATGCTTGGCGGCGCAGAGCGCATTCGCAGTAGAGCCCCCCTCGTGCTGCGAATTCGCACCTGCGCCGCCGTCCTTTTCGCGCAAGAGCGACACCGAGCTTTTGCGCCTCCCTGAAGTTCTGCGACCGATCGAGCGTGCACCGTTGCCGCTCGACGAACCCGACAATCGTCCGCGCGTTGGCGGACGGCTCTACGACAAGATTCCACCGCATCCCGAACACCCGATCGCAGCCGACTCGCGCTACTGCGCACGGCCCAAACCGACTGGCCTACAGGCGCTTCTTGGGGACTGGCAGGCGGTCGGCGACGCACGCGCGCCGCAGCTTCTGCCCGACCGTCCCGTCTATCTGCCGTACCCCTGCAAACCCTGACCCGAGGAGTCGCACGATGGGCCGAGTTGTCTGGTTCGAAATCCATGCCGACGATCCGACGCGCGCAATCGGCTTCTACGAGAAGCTGCTGGGCTGGGAATTCACCAAGTACAGCGAAGCGCCGATCCCGTATTGGATGATCAAGACCGGCGACCCCGATGCGCGGGGCATCGACGGCGGGTTGCTGCCGCGGCAGGGCGGCAGCGGGGACAAGGTGATCGCCTTCGTCTGTACGGCCGGCGTCGGCGACCTCGACGCGACGGTCGGCAAGGCGACCGAACTGGGCGGGCAGATCGTGCTTCCGCGCATGCCGATCCCCGGCATCGGCTATCTCGCTTACATCAAGGACACCGAAGGCAACGTGCTCGGCCTGATGCAGCCCGACGAAAAAGCGGCGTAGGCGTATGGGCGTGCGCGCTGCGAATGAGCTGCAGGCGATCCTCGATCGCGCCGCCGGTCCCGGCGTGCCGCTCCGCGCCAAGAAGATGTTCGGCGGCGTCGGCTGTTATGCCGACGGCCGCATCTTCGCGATCATCTGGGATGGCGGCATCGCGCTGAAGCTGCTGGACGTCGATTTCGACGCGTTCTGCGCTGCCGGCGGCAAGCCGGTGAAATTCCTGCCCGGCAAGCCGGCGTCGAAATCCTATGTCCGCACGCCTGACCCGATGGTCGACGACGCTTCCGCGCTCGCCGACTGGACCGGTCGCGCCGTGCGCGCGGCGCTTGCGGCGCCGCCGCCCGCAGCAAAGAAGCCGCGCAAGCGCCGGTAGCGCATGCGCCAGCGGCGTCCCCGGCTAGGCGGGGAGAGGAGCATCCGCCACCGGAATGGTCAGATTTCCAGGCGCCGCGACTCTCCGCATCAAGCGCGGGGCAGGCTCTGGATCCGCGCTTTGACGCTCCCTGCGCTCCGCAGGGACGACGAAGCAGAGGTCGACGTCAGGCGGTGCCGCCGATGGCGGGGATTGGCGCCGCGCCGTGCGGGCAGAATCCTTCCGAGAAAGCTCGACCTCGGTCATCACCGCGCGCTATTCGCAGCCTGGCCGCGGCGCGATGGGCGAGCAGCCGCAAGCCCGCCGGCCTTTGTCGGTCGGTGCGCCGGAATTCCACCGCCCGATCGGGAAACAGCCGGCCGGCCGGCGAAGCAGGGTGGTCGGTATGCGCGCCGCCGAATCGACAGCGAAGCCGCCCGCGGGCTAGAAGCACGGCTCCCCGCCTGGCCCGATCCGCACGCGGCCGGCGGCCCATCCTGGACTGGATCCTATGGTTACGACTGCCGCCGATATTCGCCGCACCTTCCTCGAATATTTTCAGGACAACGGGCACACGATCGTGCCGTCCTCGCCGCTGGTGCCGCGCAACGACCCGACCCTGATGTTCACCAACTCGGGCATGGTCCAGTTCAAGGACGTGTTCACGGGCAAGGAACAGCGCCCGTACAACCGCGCGACCTCGTCGCAGAAGAGCGTGCGCGCAGGCGGCAAGCACAACGATCTCGAGAATGTCGGTTACACGGCGCGTCATCACACCTTCTTCGAGATGCTCGGCAACTTCTCGTTCGGTGCGGTCGAGCCGCGCGGCGGCGGCGGGACGAAAAGCTATTTCAAAGCCGACGCGATCGAGTTCGCCTGGAACCTCATCACCAAGTCGTTCGCGCTCGACCCCAAGCGCCTGACCGTCACCGTCTTCCACGAAGACGAAGAAGCGTACGGGCTGTGGAAGAAAATCGCCGGGTTCAGCGATGACAAGATCATCCGCATTGCGACGGCGGATAATTTCTGGCGCATGGGCGACCTTGGACCCTGCGGCCCGTGCACCGAAATCTTCTGGGATCACGGCGACAAGATCCGGGGCGGTCCGCCCGGTTCGCCGGACGAAGACGGCGACCGTTTCGTCGAGATCTGGAATCTCGTTTTCATGCAATTCGAGCAGCGCCCGGGCGAAATGGTGCCGCTGCCCAAGCCGTCGGTCGATACCGGCATGGGGCTGGAGCGCGTCGCGGCGGTGCTGCAAGGCGTGCACGACAATTACGACATCGACCTGATGCGTGCGTTGGTGGTCGCGGCGGCGGACGGCACCTCGACCGATCCCGACGGTCCGCAGAAAGCGTCGCACCGCGTCATCGCCGACCATCTGCGCTCGACCTCGTTCCTGATCGCCGACGGCGTCATGCCGTCGAACGAAGGTCGCGGCTACGTGCTGCGCCGGATCCTTCGCCGCGCCGCGCGGCACGCGCATCTCCTGGGTGCGCGCGACCCGCTGCTCCACCGCCTGGTACCGGTGCTGGTGCGCGAGATGGGGCAGGCCTTTCCCGAGCTGGTACGGGCCGAGAAATCGATCATCGAGACGCTCCGGCTGGAAGAGACGCGGTTCAAGGCTGCGCTCGAACGCGGCCTGAAGCTCTTGGACGAAGCGACCGCGTCACTTCCTGCGGACGGCCAGCTCCCCGGCGAAACCGCGTTCCGTCTCTACGACACGTTCGGCTTCCCGCTCGACCTGACCCAGGACGTGCTGCGCGGCCAGGGGCGGTCGGTCGATGAAGCGGGCTTCGACACGGCGATGGCGCGCCAGAAAGCCGAAGCGCGCAAGGCGTGGGCCGGCACCGGCGAAGCGGCGACCGACGCGCAATGGTTCGAGCTGCGCGACGAACTCGGCGCCACCGAGTTCCTCGGCTACGACACTGAGCGCGCCCAGGGCCGCGTGACCGCACTGCTGGTCGACTCGGGGTCCGCGGCGGGCCCCCAGCGCGCCCACGAGGCGACGCAGGGCGCCAGGGTCGAGCTGTTGCTGAACCAGACGCCGTTCTATGCCGAATCGGGCGGGCAGGTCGGCGACGCCGGCGTGATTACGACCGCGTCCGGCACCCGGATCGTCGTACAGGACACGCAGAAAAAGCTGGGCCAGCTTTTCGTGCATATCGGCACGGTCGAAAGCGGCGCGATCGCGGTCGGCGACGAAGCCGAGCTGCAGGTCGATCACGCGCGCCGCGGCGCCATTCGCGCCAACCATTCGGCGACCCATCTGCTGCACGAAGCTTTGCGCCGGCGCATGGGCGAGCACGTGGCGCAGAAGGGCTCGCTGGTCGCGCCCGAGCGGTTGCGCTTCGACATCTCGCAGCCGACCCCGCTGACGGCGTCGGACATTGCGGCCGTGGAGATCGAGGTCAATCAGCGCGTGCGCGGCGACAGCGAAGTCACGACGCGGCTGATGACGCCCGACGAAGCGATTGCGCAAGGCGCGATGGCGCTGTTCGGCGAGAAATACGGCGACGAAGTCCGCGTCGTCGCCATGGGCGGCCGCGATGATGGGGCCAACAAGGAATATTCGATCGAGCTGTGCGGCGGCACGCATGTCGGCCGCACCGGCGAGATCGGCCTGTTCAAGATCGTCGGCGAAAGTGCCGTCTCGGCCGGCGTGCGCCGGATCGAAGCGCTGACCGGCAGCGGCGCGCTGGCCTGGATCGCCGAACAGGAGAAGCTGGTGAAAGAAGCGGCGGCGGCGCTCAAATCGACGCCGGCGGAAGTGCCCGCGCGCGTCATTGCGCTGGTCGAAGAACGCCGGCGGCTCGAGCGTGAAGTCACCGAACTGCGCCGCAAGCTCGCTTCGGGTGAAACCGAGGGCGGTGCCGAGACCAAGCAGATCGCTGGCATCACGCTGGTGGCGCGCCGTCTCACCGACGTGCCGGCCAAAGATCTGAAGCCGCTCGCTGACGAGTTGAAGAAGAAAGCCGGCTCGGGCGTCGTCGCGCTGGCGGCGGCCACCGACGGCAAGCTGTCGCTCGTGGTCGGCGTCACCGACGATCTCACCGGACGTTGGTCGGCGGTCGATCTCGTGCGCAGCGCGGCCGAAGCAGCGGGCGGCAAAGGCGGCGGCGGTCGTCCCGACATGGCGCAGGCGGGCGGTCCCGATGCGGCGCTCGCCGACGCGGCGCTCGCCGCGATCGAAAAAGCGCTCGGCGCGGCGACGGCGTAACGGATGCGTGCCGGTGCGGTCGTTGCTTCGTTCCTCCTTGCGATTGCACCCATGACTCAAGCCGCCGAGCCGACTCTCGTGACCTGGGCCGAGCTCAAGGCCCGGCCGCGTCCGACGACGCCGCATCGCATTCCGTACGGCAGCGACGAATCGCAATTCGTCGAGCTGTGGTTGCCCGACGGGCCCGGCCCGCATCCGACCGTGTTGATGCTGCATGGCGGCTGCTGGCAGGCCAAGGTCGATACGATCGGCCTGACCAACTACATGGCCGACGATCTACGGAAGCGCGGCATTGCGGTGTGGAACGTCGAATATCGCAGCATCGACCAGGCCGGTGGCGGCTATCCCGGCACGTTCCTCGACGTTGCCGCTGCGGCAGACGCGTTGCGCAGCCACGCCGCGACCTACGGGCTGCGCACCGATAGAGTCGTCGCGATCGGGCATTCGGCAGGCGGCCATCTCGCGCTGTGGCTCGCCGCGCGCGCGAAGATCGCGGCGACCAGCCCGCTTGCGGCCAAGGACCCGTTGCAGCTCTCGGCCGTGATCAGCATCGGCGGCCTGCCCGATCTCGAAGCGGTCCAGGCGGCGAAGGGGCTGGGCTGCGGTCCCGACTGTATTCCGTTGCTGGTCGGCGCCGCCTCGCGCACCAATCCTTATGCCGACACGTCAGCGGCCGAAATGCTGCCGCTCGGCATCCCCTATTGGGTGGTCGACGGCGACAAGGACGTGATCGCGCCGATCGCGTCGGGCGAAGCGTTCCACGCCAAGGCGATCGCCAAGGGCGACCGGTCGACGCTCAAGATCGTCGACCATACCGGTCACTTCGACCTCATCGCGCCCGAGACGAAAGCCTGGGCGTATGTCGCCGATCTTTTGAAGGATCTGAGCAAATGAGCCGCGCGCGGTTCGAAGGCACCGACACCTACATTGCGACGCAGGATCTGATCGTCGCGGTCAACGCGGCGGTGGCGCTGGAGCGGCCGCTGCTGATCAAGGGCGAGCCGGGCACCGGCAAGTCGGTGCTGGCGCGCGAAGTCGCCACCGCGCTGGGCGCGCCGCTGATCGAATGGCACGTCAAGTCGACCACCAAGGCGCAGCACGGCCTTTATGAATACGATGCGGTGCGGCGCCTGCGCGACGGTCAGCTTGGCGACCCGCGCGTGCAGGACGTCGCCAACTACATCGTGCGCGGCAAATTGTGGGAAGCGTTCGAAAGCGAAACGCGTCCCGTGCTGCTGATCGACGAAGTCGACAAGGCCGACATCGAATTCCCCAACGACCTGCTGCTCGAGCTCGACCGGATGGAGTTCTGGGTTCACGAGACGCGCACGACGGTGCGCGCGCGGCAACGCCCGATCGTCATCGTGACCTCGAACAACGAGAAGGAGCTGCCCGACGCGTTCCTGCGCCGCTGCTTCTTCCATTGGATCCGGTTTCCCGACCCCGAGACGATGGCCAGGATCGTCGAGACGCATTTCCCGGGCCTGAAGAAACAGCTGCTGCATGAAGCGTTGACGTCGTTCTACGAACTCCGCGAAACACCCGGCCTGACCAAGCGTCCGACCACGTCCGAGCTGATCGACTGGATCAAGCTGCTGGTGGTCGAGGACATCGACCCGGCTACGCTGCGTTCGCGCGACGGGAAGACCACCTTGCCGCCGCTCGCAGGTGCGCTGCTGAAAAACGAGCAGGACGTGCATCTGTTCGAGCGGCTCGCCTTCCTGCATCGCCGCCAGACGAGTTGAGTTCCTTCGTCATCTCCCGCGAACGCGGGGATGACGGTCGCTAGCGAACGGCGCGGTGGCAGACGGCCTCGACGCGATTGCCGGCGGGGTCGCGCAGGAAGGCCGCGTAATAATGCGGATGGTAGTGCGGGCGAAGTCCGGGCGGCCCGTCATCCTTGCCACCGGCAGCAAGACCGGCGCGCCAGAAGGCGTCGACGGCGCGACGGTCCTCAGCCTTGAAGCCCCAATGACGTCCGGGCGACTCGTCGGGCACCGCACCGGCAAACACCGAGAGATAGCTGCGCTCGGGATGGGTCTCGGTGCAACGCGCGCCATAGCCGATCCAGCCCTCGTCGCGACCGACGCAGGCGACGCCCAGCGCGCCCATCACCGCGTCGTAGAAGCGACTCGCCGCCGCGAGATCGGTGACGGTGATCGAAACGTGATCGAGCATGGAAGGGCGCCTTGAAGCGGAAACAGGCCGCGCCGAGGAATGATGGCGAAGCCGGCGCGCCCCAATGATGGCGAAGCGGGCACGCAACGTATAGCGTCGCCGCACATCATGGCCATCTACGTCGCGCTCGGAACCAACCAGACCAGCCCACACGGACCCGCGCGCGCGATCGTCGAGCCGGCGCTGGCCGCGCTCGCCTCGCGCGGCGTGCGGACGCTGCGGCGCGCGCGCATCGTTCGCACACCGTCCTGGCCGCGCGGCAGCGGACCCGATTACTGCAATCTCGTGGTCGAGGTCGCAACCGCGTTGGCGCCGGCCGAGCTTCTCGAAACGCTGCACGCGGTCGAGCGCGGTTTCGGCCGCGCGCGCAGCGTCGCCAACGCGCCGCGGACGCTCGATCTCGATCTGCTCGACTATCACGGCCGCGTCGAAACCGGACCGCCGTCGCTGCCGCATCCGCGTCTCGCCGATCGCCCGTTCGTGCTGCAGCCGCTGGCCGAACTCGACCCCGCCTGGCGTCATCCCGTGACCGGGCGCTGGATCGGCGCCTTGCTGGCGCAGCTTCCCGGCGATGCGCCGGCCTTTGTCGCGTGACGATGCGCGTCCGTCCGCTCGGCTTTCTCGAAGGCCGCATCGCGCGCGAGGCGATCGCGACCCGGCGCGCGCTGCCGCTTGCCGGCGGGCCGCTCGCTTTCACCTTGGCCGAGCTGCGACGGCGCGGGGCCGCGCCGCGCTTCGTGCCCGCGGTCGAACTCGATCCCGATCTCGCCGCGCCCTTGACGCGTCCGCGCAGCGTCGCGGGCCTGCCGGCCGGGAAATGGCCGCTGGTGATGGGGATCGTCAACGCGACGCCCGACAGTTTCTCTGACGGCGGCCGCTTTCTCGATCCCGACGCAGCGATCGCACAAGGCCGGGCACTCCGTGCACAGGGCGCCGATCTGCTCGATCTCGGCGGCGAGTCGACACGGCCGGGCGCGGATCCCGTAAGCGTTGAAGAAGAGCTTCGCCGCGTGCTGCCGGTGCTGCATGCCTTGTCTCCCGGCGGGCCGGTGTCGATCGACACGCGCCACGCGGCAACGATGCGCGCCGCGCTCGAGGTCGGCGCCTGCATGCTCAACGACGTCAGCGCGCTCGCCCATGATGATGGCGCGCTGGCGGTGGCGCGCGACGCGACGGTCCCGGTGGTGCTGATGCATATGCGCGGCGATCCGCAGACCATGCAGGCGCACACGGCGTACGACGATCTGCTGCTCGACGTGCTTGACGAGCTTCAGGCCCGCGTCGATGCGGTGGTGGCGGCGGGCGTCGATCGCGCCCGGCTGGTGCTCGACCCCGGGCTCGGCTTCGCCAAGACGCCGGCGCAATCGGCCGAATTGCTGGCGCAGCTCGGCGCGCTGCATGGGCTGGGCCTGCCGCTGCTGGTGGGCGCGTCGCGCAAGCGCTTTCTGGCGACGCTGGGGGCCACCGGCGACCGGCTGGGTGCCTCGGTGGCGGCGGCGCTGGAAGCGGCCCGGCAGGGGGCGGCGATCGTGCGCGTGCACGACGTGGCGGCGACGGTCGAGGCACTGGCGGTCTGGCGCGGAACGCATCAGACGGGGTAGAGCCGTCTTCGGGAATTCGACAGGAGAGAGCAGCATGCGGGCTTTGATGGCGGCTGTCGCCGTTGCCTTCGGACTGGCGAGCTTCGGCGCGTCGGCGACGCCGACCTGGTTTCCGCCCGATCTCGATCCGGAAAACACGCTGATCATGCTGACCCGGGACGGCACCGTCCTGATCGCGCTGCGTCCCGATCTCGCCCCCAACCACGTCGCCCAGGTGAAGCGGCTGGCGCGCGCCTGGTTCTATGACGGCACGCCGTTCCATCGCGTGATCGACGGCTTCGTGGTTCAGGGCGGCGATCCGACCGGAACCGGTGACGGCGGCTCGGGCAAGCAGCTCAAAGCCGAATTCTCGCCGCCGGAAAAAGCCAGTCACGTGCGCGGCACGGTGGCGATGGCGCGCGACAGCGGCGTCGACACCGCCGACAGCCAGTTCTACATCACGCTCGCCGACGTGCCGCGCCTCGACGGCAAATACACGATCTTCGGCGCCGTCGTGTCGGGCATGGAATTCGTCGACGCTCTCAAGAAGGCCGACAAGAAAGTCAAAAGCGGCAAGGTCACCGACCCCGACTGGCTGATCGCCATGCGGGTCGCGGCCGATCTTTGATGACGCCGCTGCAACTCGCTCGCAGCAAAGGCCTCGAGCTCGCCGTCGAAATCGATCCCGACGCGGTGCGCCGCGCGGTCGAAGCGGCACGACGGTTCGTCGCCGGATTGGACCCGGACGTGCCCGGCCCGACCGAGTTCGCGCTGCGCTATATTCCGGAAGATCCGTGACCGACACGCTGGCGCGTCTGACGCTGGTCGCAGCGCGCGATGCGATCCGGCGCGGCGAGCTTTGTCCGGTCGAATATGTCGACGCGCTGCTCGATCGCATCGCCGTCGAGGACGGTACCATCCACGCTTTCACGCAGCTCACCGCCGAGCGTGCCCGCACGCGCGCGAAGAAGCTGCGTGACGAACGTCCGAGAAACGGCGCGCTGCCGTCGCTGTTCGGTGTGCCCTATGCGGTCAAGGATGTGCTCGACGTCGAAGGCCTGCCGACCACGTGCCATTCGCGGCTGATGCCGACCACGCCGGCGCGCCGCAACGCGCGCGTGGTCGAACAGCTCGACCAGGCCGGCGCGATCCTGCTCGGCAAGCTCGGCCTCTACGAATTCGCGATTGGCGGGCCGACCTTCGACCTGCCGTGGCCGCCGGTACGCAACCCGCATAACACCGACTACGTCGCGGGCTCGTCATCGAGCGGTTCGGGCGCGGCATTGGCGGCGCATTTCGTGCCGCTGACGATCGGTACCGATACCGGCGGCTCGATCCGCAGCCCGGCGACCATCAACGGCGTCGTCGGCCTGAAGCCGAGCTATGGCGCGGTCAGCCGCGACGGCGTGTTTCCGCTGGCGCATTCGCTCGACACGGTCGGTCCGCTGGCGCGCACGGTCGGCGATGTCGCTGCCGCGATGGGCGTGCTCGCCGGGTTGCAGCCGCGGCAAGCGCCGACGAATCCGCTGCGCATCGGCATCGTCCGTCACTTCCACGAGCGCGATCTGGTGCCGTCGCCCGACATGGCGGCGGCAATCGATGACGCCGTCGCGCGGCTCGCAGCTGCGGGCGCCGAGCTGGTCGAGATCGAATTGCCGCCGTTGCAGCAATTCAACGCCGTCGGCTGGACGATCCTGTTCGCCGAAGCCTATGCGATCCATCGCACCTGGCTGCAGCAACGGCCCGAACGATATGGCGCGCAGGCGCGCGAAGTTTTGCTGACCGGCGCCTTCATCGACGCAGCCGATTATCTGCGCGCGCAGCAGAGCAGGGTCGCGCTGACCGGCGCGGTCGCGCAGGCGCTGCGCGGCGTCGACCTGTTGCTGGCCGCGGTCAGCGCCTTGCCGCCGTGCCGCATCGACGATCCAGCTTCGATCAAAGCGCTGCTCGCGGCATCGATACGCATGCCGTTCAACGTCTCCGGCCATCCCGCGCTGGCGTTGCCGGTCGGCGGCGTGTCGGACGCGGGCTTGCCATTGGGGGTGCAGCTGATCGGGCGGCAGGGAGGCGACGACGCGCTGCTGGCCGGCGCCGCCTGGGTGCAGTCGGCGGTGTCACTGTAGAATCGTCCTCAAACGAACGTGGCGCCGACACGGGAACGACAATTTCGCATCCCATCTTTCTCCTCACAGGAGGTTGGTCATGCGTTGTTTCTTTTCGCTCGCTGTTCTGGCCGCGACGGCCCTCGGCCTTGGCGGCTGCGTCGCCTATCCCGCCGGGCCGGCGTATGGCGGCTATTACGGAGCGCCGGGCTATTACGCGGCGCCGGCCGTATCGCTGAATTACTCGAGTGGCGGCTATTACCGCGATGACGGGCATCGTTACCGCCGCTGGTAGGGCTTTTTTGGTAACGCCCGCCTGTAGCTGATGTGCGGGCGCGGCGCGCGACCTAGTTCGAGGGTCGTTGCCCTTGATGGAGGTGGTCATGTTTCGACGTTCTTCGCTGCCGCTCGCGCTTGGCGCGGTGCTCGCGTTGTCGGGGTGCGTCTACGCGGATCCGTACGGCACGCCGTATTACGCTTCGTCAGCCTACAGTCCGTATTACGCGAACGGGTATGGCTACGGCGGCTATGGCTATGGCTATGGCGGCTACGCAGCGCCCTATTATTACGCGCCCGTTTACAGCGACTTTTATTATGGCGGGCCGTCGATCTCGTTGGGCTTCGCCAGCGGCTGGGGACGTCGCGGCTGGGGTGGATTCCACGGCTTCCGCGGTCGCGGATTCCATTCCGGCGGATTCCGTTCCGGTGGCTTCCATTCCGGCGGATTCCACGGCGGCGGCTTTCACCATCGCTGATCGCGGCGTAGAGCATGGGCCGGTTGATTTGAACCGGTCCATGCTCTCCAGCTTTTTTGATTGGCGCGTCGCGGAAAAACGCTAGCGCGGGCCGATCGCGATCCGGTATTTGCGCTCGTTCGGTCCGAGGAATTCGAGCACGCTGCCATCGGATGAAATCGGCGTGTCGCTGACGGTCGACGGACGCCGCGTCAGCGTGCGCGCGGTGGCAAGGTCGGGAACCGCGTGCGGTAGCGGAACGTCTTCTTGGTCATTCGACCAGACTTCGATGCGCGCGACCATCTGATCGCGCGTGCCGCGGATCGGCAGCAACGTTACAGTGACCTCGTCGCCGACCGGCAGGCTGCCGCTGAAACTCTTCGCGTTCTGGAACGGATCGCGGTTGACGTCGATCACCCGGCCCACCGTGCCCGGCACAGCCCAGCCCAGCACCACCTCACCGCGCAGCGTCTGACCGTCGGGACGCGCAATCGCGACTTCGACTTTCCACGGGCCGACCCCTGCGGACGCGGCCGACGCGACGGAAACGAGCAGGGCGGTGACGAGGGCGAGCGCACGCATGGGCATGATCAGCGCATGTAACACGGGGATCTTCAAGCGCGCCCTGCCTGAAGACGCGACGCATCCTCGATCTCGGCGCGAAATTCGCCGCGCACGAGCTCCGGCACGGGCGGCTCGTTTGATCACTGGCGAGCACAAACCAGCTAGCGCGTCTCGGCAAGTGACGTCCCGTCGCGCGCCGTTGTGCGCCATACGCGCCGTCACACGAGATCTACCTTTGCTGGTGAGGCCGGCGACTGCGTCGGCCTCCGATGGAGGTCATTATGTTGATTCGTAATTCTCTTGCGCTGGCCCTGGTCGGCAGCCTCGGATTGGCCGGTTGTGCGACCGCGCCGGTCCAGGCCGCCGACATTGGTCCCAGCTATTATAACTCAGCTGATAGTGTTCCCGCCGCATATCAGCCCGGCTATGTCGAGCCGGGCGGGTACTACGCGGGTGGGTTCGGTTATGACGATCCCCTCTTCTACGGGCCTGCGTACGATGGCTATTACGGCTTCGGCGGTTTTGGTCTTGCGCTCGGCGACGGTGGCTTCGGCCATGGCTTCGACCATCGCGGAGACCCGCACGGCTTCGTGGGTCATGGCGGCTTTGGCCATGGCGGGGGCATCAGCCATGTCGGCATGGGCCACTTCGGTGGCGGCATGGGCGGCCACGGCGGTGGCGGCATGGGCGGCCACGGCGGTGGCGGCGGGCATCGCTAACGAACGGCTAACTAGAAGTAGCGCGCATCACGATCGGGGCCGTGCGTCAGCGCGGCCCGATCGTGACGCGGTATTTGCCTTCGAAAAGAGACGCGCGCATGGGCACGATCAGCACATGCAGGGCAGCGGTGTTCAAGCGCGGCGCGCTTGCAGCAGCCGGATCGCGTCGTCGATCAAGTCGCCGCCGATCGGCAGGTGCTGAAACAGCAGGCGCATATAGAGCGTCCCGAACGTCATATCGATCATCGAATCGAGCGAGAGGTCGGTACGAAACTCGCCGCTGCGCACGCCGCGCGCGAGCATTTCCTTCAGGACCTTCCGACGCGGAATCACCACCTCGTCATGAAACAGCTTGGCCAGTTTGGGATCCTGCTGGCTGGCGCTGACCAGTTGGCGCACCACCTGGCCCAGCTCGCCGCGCAGGATGCGGGCGAGGCCTTCGAGCTGCCGGCGTAGCGCCTCGGTCGCGGTGATGGCGGGCGGGGTCTTGGTCTCGGCCTGCAACCGTTCGCGAAACGCCTCGATCGCGATCGCCGATTTATTGGGCCACCAGCGATAGATCGTGGCCTTGCTGACTCCCGCTTCGCGCGCCACGCGCTCGACCGAGAACTGGCACAATGTCTCTTCCAGCAGCAGTCGCTGCGCTGCGCCCAGCACCTTGGCGCGGCAACCGGCGTCGCGCGGCCGGCCCGGTCCCCGGGCCGAAGCTGGAACTGGAGCCGAGGCAGGAATTGCGCCACGGGGATGGCTGCTGCGCGCCCTTGGTGGGCGACTGGTGCGGTGCGTCATTGCGATTCCGAAACGGTCCGTTCAGTATTTAAGCACTGCCCGCACCGGAGTCGATGATGTGGATCGTCCGCCTGGCTTTGGCCCGGCCGCATACATTTCTTGTCCTCGCGCTCGTCATTCTGGTGATGGGCGCGGTGTCGGTGCGCACCATGCCCACCGACATCTTCCCGCGCATCGACATCCCGGTCGTGTCGGTCATCTGGTCGTATCCCGGCCTGTCGGCCGACGAGATGGAAAAGCGGGTCACGACCTACAGCGAATTCTCGCTCGCCTCGGGCGTCGACGACGTGAAGTCGATCGAAAGCCAGACCATGCCCGGCGTGGCGATCATGAAAGTCGGCTTCCACGACTCGGTCGACATCCAGACCGCGCTGGCCCAGGCGATCGGCATTTCCAATGTCATCCTGCGGCGCATGCCGGTCGGCATGACGCCGCCGACGGTGGTGCGCTTCAACGCGTCGTCGGTGCCGATCCTGCAAGTGTCGCTGGGCGGCGGCGGACTCGGCGAAGCGCAGCTCTATGATTTCGGCCTCTACCGCATCCGCCAGCTGCTGAGCCAGGTGCAGGGCGCGACCTTGCCGGTGCCCTATGGCGGCAAGCCGCGCCAGATCATGGTCGATCTCGATCCGGCGCAACTGCTCGCCAAAGGCGTCACGGCGGCCGACGTGTCGAACGCGATCACGGCGCAGAACCTGACCTTGCCCTCGGGTTCGACAAAAATCGGCGACACCGAGTACGCCGTGCGCATGAATGCCGGATTCGACAATGTCGCCTCGATCGGCGATGCACCGGTGCGCGCGGCCGACGGTCAGATCCTGTTCGTGCGCGACGTCGCCTCGGTGCGCGACGGGTTCCGCCAGCAGCAGAACGTCGTGCGCGCCGACGGGCAGCGTTCGGCGCTGCTGACCGTGATCAAGAACGGCAGCGCCTCGACGCTCGACATTATCGACCGCATCAAGGGCGAGGTCCTGCCGGCCGCGCGCGCCATCGCGCCGCCCGGTATGCAGATCACCGAATTGTTCGACCAGTCGATCTTCGTGCGCGCGGCCATCCAGGGCGTGGTGCGCGAAGGCCTGATCGCGGCCTGCCTCACGGCGGCGATGATCCTGCTGTTTCTGGGCAGCTGGCGTTCGACCCTGATCGTGGCGGTGTCGATTCCGCTGTCGATCCTGGCCTCGATCGCGCTGCTGGCCGCAATGGGCCACAGCCTCAACGTGATGACCTTGGGCGGTCTCGCGCTCGCCATCGGCATTCTGGTCGATGACGCGACGGTGACGATCGAGAACATCCATCGCGTCCGCAGCGAGTCGCACTCGACCCTGTACGACGCCATTCTCGAAGGCGCCGGCAGTGTCGCCATGCCGACCCTGGTCGCGACGTTGGCGATCTGCATCGTCTTCGTCTCGGTCGTGTTCCTCGACGGGCCGGCGCGCTTCCTGTTCACCCCGATGGCGCTGGCCGTGGTCTTCGCGATGCTGGCCTCTTACGTGCTGTCGCGCACGCTGGTGCCGGTGCTGGCGATGTATCTGCTGCCCGGCGAGCGCCATGGCGAAGCGCCCGGGGACGGACGCTTCGCGCGCTTCCATGCCGGCTTCGAGCGGCGCTTCGAATCCGTCCGCGCCACCTATGTCGCGCTGCTCAAGAGCGTGCTGGCGCATCCGCGCCGGGTCGGCTTGACCGCGATCGGCGTGCTCGCCGTGTCGGGCGTGGCGATGCTGTTCGTGGGGCAGGATTTCTTCCCGTCCGTGGATGCCGGCCAGATCCGGCTGCATGTGCGCGCACCGACCGGCCTCAAGCTCGAAGCGACCGAAAAACGCTTTCAGTCGATCGAGGACACGATCCGCGAAGTCATTCCCGCCGACGAGCGCAAGATCCTGCTCGACAATATCGGCGTCGCCGCCGAGGCGTTCAATCTGGCCTACGAGGACGGCTCCGCGGTCGGGCCGTATGACGGGCAGATCCTGATTTCGCTGAACGAGAATCACGGGCCGACCGAAAAATACGTGCGCAAGCTGCGCACCGTGCTGGCCGAGCGGTTCCCCGACACGCTGTTCTATTTCCAGCCTGCCGACATCGTGAACCAGATCCTGAATTTCGGGCTGCCGGCCCCGATCGACGTGCAGGTGGCGGGGCAGGCGCGGGTCAAGAATTACGAGATCGCGCGCAAGATCGAAGGCGCGATCAAGGGCGTGCCCGGCGTCGTCGACGTGCATATGCACCAGGTCGTCGACTCGCCCGAAATCTTCGTCGACGTCGATCGCGCGCGCATCGGCCAGATGGGATTGACGCAGCAGACGGTCGCCAACGACGTGCTGGTGGCACTGTCGTCGAGCGCGACCGTCAGCCCGAATTTCTATCTCGATCCCAAGGCGGGCATTCCCTACACGCTGGCGGTGCAGACGCCGGAAGTGCGCCAGAGCGATATCAGTGCGCTGACGTCGATCGCGGTGACGCCGCCGGGCGCGCAACAGCCGCAGCTGCTGGGCAACGTGGCGCAGATGCAGCGCCGCAGGACGCAGACCGTGTTCAATCATCGCGACGCGCAGCCGGTCTACGACATCTTCGCCAGCGTGCAGGGGCGCGACCTCGGCAGCATCGCGGCCGATCTCAAAACCGCGATCGCGCCGTTCGAGGCCGAACTGCCGCCGGGCAGCAAGATCGTGCTGCGCGGCCAGGTCGAAAGCATGGGCGCGGCTTTCACCAAGCTCGGCATCGGCCTCGTCTTCGCGGCGCTGCTGGTGTTCCTGCTGATGGTGGTGAACTTCCAGTCCTGGCTCGATCCCGCGATCATCGTCATGGCCTTGCCGGGCGCGCTGGTCGGCGTGGTGTGGGGCCTGTTCCTCACCGGCACCACGTTCAGCGTGCCGTCGCTGATGGGCGCGATCATGGCGCTGGGCGTCGCCTCGGCGAATTCGATCCTCCTCGTGTCCTTCGCCAAGGAACGCCAGGGCCATGGCCTGTCGCCCTATGACGCTGCGCTCGATGCGGCGCATGTGCGCCTGCGTCCGATCGTGATGACGGCGCTGGCGATGATCGTCGGCATGATTCCGATGGCGCTCGGTCTCGGCGAAGGCGGTGAGCAGAACGCGCCGCTCGGCCGCGCCGTCATTGGCGGCCTGATGGTCGCGACCTTCGCCACGCTGTTCATCGTTCCCGTCATCTACACGTTCGTCCATCGCGGCCGAATCAGCCGCGCCGAGGTCGTCGCATGAACCAGACACCGCTCCGTCGTTCCGTCGAGCCCGATCCGGCGCCGGTTACGGCACCGCCGCTGACGCCGCGCCTCACGCCGCGCCGCCTCGCCATCGGCGGCGTGGTCGTGCTGGCGGTGCTTGGCTACGCCATCGTCACGCGCATCGACCGCGCCAGCGAGGCGTCGCGCATCGCGACCGCCGCGCGGGGTGCGGTGCGCACCGTGCGCGTGGCGCCGGTGGCCGAGCCGACCGGTCCGGTCGTGATGCAGCTGCCGGGCGAAACGCGCGCGGTCGAAACCGCGACCATCCTGGCGCGCGCCACCGGCTATGTGCGCACGCGCAAGGCCGATATCGGCATGCGCGTCGCGGCCGGCGACGTGCTGGCCGAAATCGACGCGCCCGAACTCGACGACGAGCTGGCGGGCGCCGAAGCTGCGCGGCAGCAGTCGGACGCGGCGCTGAACCGTGCGCGCGCCAATGCCGAACTCGCGCGCGTCACCAACGACCGCTACGCCGACCTTGCCAAATCGGGCACCGCGTCGCGCCAGACCGCCGACGAGCGCCGCGCCGACCTGGTGATGAAACAGGCCGAAGTGCGCGTCGCCGAAGCCAACCTCGCCGCGAGCGCCGCGGCGGTTCAGCGGCTGAAGAAGCTGCAGGGTTTCGAAACCGTGCGCGCGCCGTTCAACGGCGTCGTGGTCCAGCGCGGCGTCGAAATCGGCGATCTGGTCTCGGCCACCGGTGCGCAGCCCAAGCCGCTCTTCACCGTCGCGCGCGACGACCTGCTGCGCATCCAGGTGTCGGTGCCGCAATCGCTGGCCGACGGGGTCAAGCCCGGCACCGAAGCGGCGATCACCTTGCCCGAACGTCCGGGTGCAAAATTCATCGGCAAGGTGGTGCGCAGCTCGGACGCGCTGACCACCGCGTCGCGCACGTTGCAGGTCGAACTCGAACTCGCCAATGCCGAACGGCAGATGCGCGCCGGCAGCTACGTGCAGGTGAATTTCACCCTGCCGCCGTCGTCGAGCATCAAGCTGGTGCCGGCCTCGGCCCTGATGCTCGATCCCGACGGCTCGGGCCCGCGTGTCGCGATCGTGAAAGACGGCGCCGTGTCGGTGCGCAAAGTGCTGCTCGGCCGCGACCTGGGGCAGCAGCTTGAAGTGCTCGACGGCGTCGCCAACGGCGAGTCGGTGGTGCTGAATCCGCCGGTCGATCTGATCGAGGGCGTAAAGGTGAACGTCGCGTCGTAAGGACGCGACGCCGTCTGCGTCGATCAGGCGTGATCGAGCCCGTTGACCAG
>JAQGIE010000111.1 GCA_028291365.1 Rhodospirillales bacterium | reverse complement strand
CCGCCGACCCGTCGAGCGCGGCTTTTCCCTGCGTCGCCGCCTTGCTGGTCGAGGGCAGCGAAATCCGCTTGCCGGAAGTCGGCACCAACCCGCGCCGCACCGGCCTGTACGACACGCTGCGCGAAATGGGTGCCGATCTGCGCTTCGAAAACGAGCGCGAGGAAGGCGGCGAGCCGGTCGCCGATCTCGTCGTGCGCAGCAGCGAGCTGGTCGGAATCGACGTGCCGGCGTCGCGCGCGCCGTCGATGATCGACGAATATCCGATCCTCGCCGTGGCCGCCGCCTGCGCGCGCGGCACCACGACGATGCGCGGCCTCGCCGAACTGCGCGTCAAGGAAAGCGATCGCCTGGCGCGCATCGCCGAAGGCCTCGCCGCGTGCGGCGTGCGCGTGGACTCGGGTGACGACTGGCTGTCGATCACCGGCGACGGAAAGCCGCCGGCCGGCGGCGCCACCGTCGCCACCGCCTTCGATCATCGCATCGCGATGAGCTTTCTCGTGCTGGGCCAGGTCTCGGCGCAGCCGATCGCGGTCGACGACGCAGCCGCCATCGCGACCTCATTTCCCGACTTCGTCGCGTTGATGAACCGGTTGGGCGGTTCGATCTCGTGACCAAAGATCTTACCTCCGCGAGTGGGGCTGGTATGGCGGCCGCGAGCGGGCCGAAACCAACTTCCCCGATCGCCATTGATGGTCCCGCCGCCAGCGGCAAGGGCACCTTGGCCCGGCGCGTGGCCGAGCATCTCGGCTTCGACTGGCTCGATACCGGGCTGCTCTACCGCGCTGTCGCCCTGTCGGTGCTGGATCGCGGCCTCGATCCGATCCAGGCCGCGACGATCCTCAACCTCCGGACCCTGGGCGATCCGCGCCTGCGCGACGACGCGGTGGCCCAGGAAGCCTCGCGGGTGGCCGCGATCGCTGGGGTCCGGGCCGCTTTGCTCGCCTACCAACGCGGCTTTGCCGAGCGGCCTCCGGGCGGGCGCGGGGCGGTGCTGGACGGGCGCGACGTGGGAACGGTGGTCTGCCCGGGCGCGCCGGTGAAACTTTTCGTGACCGCCGACGTCGCGATTCGGGCACAAAGACGCCTGTCGGAGTTGCATTCTCGGGGCTTGGCGACTACGTATTCCGCCGTTCTCGAAGACCTGCAGCAACGAGACGCGCGCGACAGCCAGCGAGCGGTAGCCCCGCTTCGGCCAGCTGAAGACGCCTTGGTGCTGGATACGTCGGCGCTCGATGCCGATCAGGCCCTGGCCCAAGCGATCGATCTGATCGAGCGCAAGTCGGGCGGTTCTTCGGGGATGGGTTCGGCCAACGCCTGACGTTGGCCGCGCTCGATGCAACCTCCAGCCCCAGCCGGCTGAAGTCGCTTAGCTCCCGAGGGACAGCGCCGCCGGCATGTCGATCTGCTGAGATCGACCGAAGGAATCCAAATGACACAGGCGCAAGCCGCGGTCCGCGAGACCGGTCGTGAAAGTTTTGCTGCTCTTCTCGAAGAGTCGCTCGGCTCACGCGAAAGCTTCGAAGGCACGGTGGTCCGCGGGACCGTCGTATCGATCGACAATGATTTCGCCGTCGTCGATGTCGGCCTGAAGAGCGAGGGGCGCGTTCCGCTCCGTGAATTCGCCGCTCCGGGCCTGGCGTCCGAAGTGAAGGTCGGCGACATCGTCGAAGTCTTCGTCGAGCGCATGGAAGATCGCAACGGCGATGCCATGCTGAGCCGCGAAAAGGCCAAGCGCGAAGAAAGCTGGCTGGCGCTCGATCGCGCCTTCCAGAAGCAGGAGCGCGTCACCGGCGTGATCTTCGGCCGCGTGAAGGGTGGCTTCACCGTCGATCTCAACGGCGCCGTGGCGTTCCTGCCCGGCAGCCAGGTCGACATCCGCCCGGTGCGCGACGTCACCCCGCTGCTCGGCACGCCGCAGCCGTTCCAGATCCTCAAGATGGATCGCGCACGCGGCAACATCGTCGTGTCGCGCCGTGCCGTGCTCGAAGAGAGCCGCGCCGAAGCGCGCAGCGAACTCGTCGCCGCGCTCAAGGAAGGTCAGATCCTCTCCGGCGTGGTCAAGAACATCACCGACTACGGTGCGTTCGTTGATCTCGGCGGCGTCGACGGTCTGCTGCACGTCACCGACATCGCGTGGCGTCGCGTGAACCATCCGTCGGAAGCGCTGCAGATCGGCCAGACGGTGAAGGTGCAGGTCATCCGCTTCAACCCGGAAACCCAGCGCATCTCGCTCGGCATGAAGCAGCTCGAAGCCGATCCGTGGGAGGGCGTCGCGATGAAGTTCCCGGTCAGCGCGAACTTCCGCGGTCGCGTGACCAACATCACCGACTACGGCGCGTTCGTCGAACTGGAGCCGGGCATCGAAGGCCTGGTGCACGTGTCGGAAATGTCGTGGACGAAGAAGAACGTCCATCCGGGCAAGATCGTGTCGACCTCGCAGGAAGTCGAAGTGAAGGTGCTCGACGTCGATCCGAACAAGCGCCGCATTTCGCTCGGCCTGAAGCAGACGATGGAAAATCCGTGGGAAGCGTTCGCTGCGGCGAACCCGACCGGCACGGAGCTCGAAGGCGAGGTCAAGAACTCGACCGAATTCGGTCTGTTCGTCGGCCTGCCCGGCGAGATCGACGGCATGGTTCACCTCTCGGATCTGTCTTGGGACGAGGAGGGCGAAGCCGCCCTGGCCAAGTTCAAGAAGGGCGAGAAGGTCAAGGTGAAGGTGCTCGAAGTCGACGTCGAGAAAGAGCGTATCTCGCTCGGCATCAAGCAGCTGACCGGCGACCCGCACGAAGAAGCGATGAGCGGCCTGAAGAAGGGCGCCGTCGTGACCTGCACCGTCACCGCCATCACCGATGGCGGCATCGAGGTCGTGGTCAACGGCTCGCTGCCGGGCTTCATCCGTCGGGCCGAACTGTCGCGTGAGCGTTCGGAGCAGCGCGCCGACCGTTTCGCCGTGGGCGAAAAGGTCGATGCCAAGATCACCATGCTGGACCGGGCGGCCCGCCGCCTGAACCTGTCGATCAAGGCGCGCGAGGACGAAGAGGACAAGCAGGCAATGGCCGAGTTCGGTTCGTCCGACTCGGGTGCTTCGCTGGGCGACATCCTGGGTGCCGCGCTCAAGAAGGCGAAGACCCCCGAGGCGAAGACGCCCGAGGCGAAGCAGGACGAAGGCGAGTAATCGCGCCCGTCTCCCGCTGAAGAACGAGGCCGCTGTTCGAAAGGACAGCGGCCTTTTTCATTCCCCGCACAAGCGGGGATCCATCACCCCGCCTGCCAATTGCCCCTTTTCTTGTGTTGAAGCGCTGCAACACTCGATGCCCACATTTGTAGGGAGCGGGAAAAGCCGTGCGATCCCAATGCGCTGTGCCTTGACGGAGGGCGCCGGCTTCGGCCAGGGTCGCCAGCGCCGCCGATGTCAAAGAGCGGGACCTTTCGGGGGATTTGGATGACCAAGTCGGAGCTGATCGCTCGCCTGGCGACGCGCAACCCGCATCTGTTCCAGCGCGACGTCGAGCGGATCGTCTCGACGATCTTCGACGAGATCACGCGCGCCCTGGCGCGCGGCGATCGGGTCGAGCTGCGCGGCTTCGGCGCTTTCTCGGTCAAGGAGCGCGAGGCACGCACCGGCCGCAACCCGCGCACCGGCGAGGCCGTGCCCGTCGCCGAGAAGGCCGTGCCCTTCTTCAAGACCGGCAAGCAGCTGCGCGAACGCCTCAACGGCGGCATCGAATAAAGCGCAGGACCCTTCAACAAAGCTGGGTGGCGGTCGATCCGCCCGGCACCGTGACCGTCCTCGGCGCGTTGTGCGGCGATGACCCATCTCGCGCTCTTGCTTCGCCCCTCGTTCCGGCGGGGAATGGACCACCATGAAACTCTCTGCCCGGCCGCTGCTGTGGATCCTGACCGCGCCCATCGTGGTCATCGTCGTGCTGTTCGCCGTGTCGAACCTCGACTCGGTGACGCTGCATCTCTTCCCGCTGCCCTACGACCTGACGGTCCGGCTCTATCTGCTGACTTTGATCACGCTGTTCATGGGCTTCGTGCTGGGCTCGATCGTGACCTGGATCGCCGATCGCAGACGCCGTCGCGAGACGCGCCTGCAGGCCAGGCGGCTGCAAGAACTCGAACACGAGCTGACTTTGACCAAGCTGCGCGCGGTCGAGGCGGAGAAGCGTCTCGCCGAACTGACCGCGTCGCCGCCGCCACTCGAGCCGCTCGAACCGGTGCCGGTGCCGCCGGTTCTCGCCGAGTAGGCGTGGCGATGGCGCTCGCGATGCTGCCATTCGTCAGCGGCGGTTGCTTCGCCGATCCCTGCCCGGCCATCAACCAGCGCATGCAGCTTCTCACCGCCGACCTGATGGCCAACCCGGACCTCTTTTCGTCCGATGCGGCCGGTTATGAAACGCAGCGTCTCGCCGTCGATTCGGCGCGCTACGGGTGTCTGGCGCGATGAAGGACGCTCTGCCGCGCATCTTCGCCGCCATCGATGTGCGCGACCTGTCGCGCGCGGCCGAGCTGGCATCGCAACTCGCCGCGACCGGTATCGGCCTCAAATTCGGGCTCGAATTCTTCGTCGCGCACGGCGCCGCCGGGGTCGAGCGCGCGCGGCCGGACGGCGCGCCGCTGTTTCTCGATCTGAAGCTGCACGACATCCCGGCGACCGTCGCGGGCGCAGTGGCGAGCGCGATCGAAACGCTCGAACCCGACTTTTTGACCGTGCATGTGAGCGGCGGTCCCGCGATGCTCGAAGCGGCGATGAAGGCGGCGCGCGGGTCGCGCACCAAGATTCTCGGCGTCACGGTGCTGACCAGCCTCGATGATTCCGATCTCGACGCGGTGGGGCAGAGATCGCCGGTGCTCCAGCAGGTGGTGCGCCTCGCGCGCACCGGTCTGCATGTCGGGCTCGACGGTTTCGTCTGCGCGCCGACCGACGCCGCCGCGCTGCGCGCCACGGTCGGCCGCGCCCCGATCCTGATGGTGCCGGGCATCCGTCCCGCCTGGGCCGGCAAGAGCGACGATCAAAAACGCGTGCTGGCGCCCGCCGAAGCGATCGCGCTCGGCGCCGACCATCTCGTCATCGGCCGCCCGCTGACCCAAGCGGCCGATCCCGCCGAAGCCGCCCGCCGCGTTCTCGCCGAACTCGCCGGCTGATCAGCCGAGGGCTGACGCAGCCGAACGATCCGCGCTCGACGCTTCCAGATCTTCATTGCACGATCGCTCGTGCAACGTCTCCTCAAGGAGGCTTTCATGGCTGACGCGTCCGCCGAACCGCCACCGCCCGTCATCTCGCACGTGCCGCCGGCATTGAAGCGTCTCGCTATACCGCTTTTCGTGCTGGTGCTCGTGCTGCTGCTCGTCACCCTCGCGTCTGCGCGCTGGGTGCGTTGGACCGGCGCCGCATCGACCCAGACCACCGACGATGCGGTGGTGCGGTCCGATGTGACCCGGCTCAGCGCGCGCGTCGCCGGCAATATCGGCCGCATTCTGGTGCAGGACTACCAGACGGTAAAATCGGGCGACCTGCTGCTCGAAATCGACCCGGCCGAGTACGAAGCTGCGCTGGCCCAGGCCGACGCCAGCGTCGCCGGTGCGGTCGCGACGATCGAAAATCTCGACAACCAGAAGGCGCTGCAGCGCGCCGTCGTCGCCCAGGCCGAGGCGCAACGCGCCGCCGCCCATGCACGCGAAGTACAGACGCGGCAGGAGCTGGAACGCCAGAGCTCGCTGGTGCAGGGCGGGCTTGCCGGCACGCGCCAGAAAGTCGAACTGGCGCTCGCCGATCACGAGAAGTCGCTGGCCGACCTCGTAGCGAGCGAACGCACGATCGAAGCACAGCGCCGTCAGCTCGACGTGCTGAACGGGCAGGAGGCGCAGCTTACGACCCAGCTGCGCGCCGCCCAGGCTGTGCGCATGAACGCCGAGCTGCGCCTTCGCTACACGCGGGTCGCGGCGCCGTTCGACGGCGTCGTCGGCGAGCGACAGGTACATGACGGCGACTACGTCAATGTCGGCACCAACCTGGTTTCCGTGGTGCCCCTGCCCAACGTCTACGTGACCGCGAACTACAAGGAAACGCAGCTGACGCGCGTGGCGCCCGGGCAGCGCGCCGACGTCACCGTGGACACCTTCCCCGGCGAAGTGCTGCACGGCCACGTCGCGCGCCTGTCACCGGCCAGCGGCTCGACCTTCGCGCTGCTGCCGCCCGACAACGCGACCGGCAATTTCACCAAAGTCGTGCAGCGCATTCCGGTGCGCATCGAATTCGAGCCCAGCCAGCCGCTGCTGGCGAAACTGCGTCCCGGCATGTCGGTGGTGACGCACATCCATGTCGAGGATGCGGATGGGCACTGACGCGATCTCGACCGGGCCGGTTTCGGCGCGGGCGCCGAGCCACCGACCGATCTTCGCCGTCGCGGCGGTGCTGCTGGGATCGTTCGTGACCGGCTTCGATTCACGCTTCCTCGCGATCGGCTTGCCCGACCTGCGCGGCGCGTTCGGGCTCGGCTTCGATGAAGGCGCCTGGCTCGCGACCTTGGGGATCGGATCGCAGATCATTGTCGCGCCTGCGGTCCCGTGGCTCGTCACCGCGTTTGGCGTACGCCGCGTCATCATTCCGGCGGCGCTGTTCTATGCCGCGATCTCGCAGGTGCTCCCTTATGTGCGCGACGTGCCGACGTTGTGGGTGTTGGCGGCTCTGCACGGGCTGGCGCTGGGCGCGTTCATCCCGGCGACCTTGATGATCATCCTGCGCAATCTCGAGGTGCGCTGGTGGCTTCCGGCGCTGGCGATCTACGCCTTCCGGCTGCCCTTCGCGCAGAATGCCGGCGTGTCGCTGGTCGGCTTCTATGTCGAGCATGTCGGCTGGCAGGCGCTCTACGGGCAGCAGGTCATTCTTTCGCTGTTGATGGTGCTGCTGATCCTGCTGGGAACGCCGCACGAACCGGTCAACGACGAGGTCGTCGCGCGCGGCGATTGGGGCGGCATGCTGCTGCTCGGTGTCGGCGTTGCGATGCTCTATGCCGGACTGGACCAGGGAAATCGGGTGAACTGGCTTGAATCGGGCATGGTGATGAGCCTGCTCGCGGGTGGCGTCGTGCTGCTCATCGGCTTCTTCATCAATGAATCGGTCGTGCGCGATCCCTGGGCGCATGCGAGCGTGCTGTTTTCACGCAACGTCGCCATCGGCGTCGGCATCATTCTCGTCTACGCCGTGACCAGCCTGTCGAACGCGCTGCTCGTGCCCAACTTTCTGATCAACGTCGCGCAGCTGCGGCCCGAGCAGATCAGCGAGTTGCTGCTGCCCTATTGCGTCGTGCCGCTGGTGCTGGTGACCGTGGCTGGCATCTGGCTGCTCCGCCGTTTCGACGCGCGGCTGCTGATCGCGATCGGCTTCGCCGCCTTCGCGCTGGCGGCCTGGCTCGGCGGCGGTCTCACGCAGGCATGGCGCCTCGACGACTTCATCCCGATGGTGCTGCTGCAGGCGGTCGGGCAGGGGCTGACGTTTTTCGCGGCGCTGGTCTTCATCCTGTCGAACGCCAACCCGGCGCGTGCCACCGCCTTTTCCGCCTATATCCAGGTCATCCGGATCGACGGAACCGAAATCGGCAGCGCGTTGATGGCGACCTGGGTGCGGGTGCGCGAACAGCTTCATTCCAATCTGCTGGGCCTGCATGTCGGTGCCGGCGACAGCGACACGTCGCAAACCCTGGCGCAGCTGAGCGGCAGTTTCACGCGCAGCTTCTCGGGCGAGGGCGCGATGGCGCGCGGCATCGCGAGCCTCGCCGCGC
>JAQGIE010000109.1 GCA_028291365.1 Rhodospirillales bacterium | reverse complement strand
ACGACCATCGCGTAATGCACGTCGTTGATGCCGAGCGCGCGCGCGGCGGGGAACAGCATCGGGCCGAACAGCACGATGGCGGGAATGCCTTCGAGCGCGCTGCCCAGCACGATGAAGGCCAGCACCGACACGGCGAGGAACGCGGCGGCACCGCCCGGCAGATGCGTCAGCGCGTCGACCAGCCCGCGCGAAAATCCCGATTGCGTCAGCGCCCAGGACATCGCGCCCGCCACGGCGATGATCAGCAGAATCGCGCCCGACAGCGACGCGGTCTGGATCAGCACGCGACCAATCGCGCGCAGTGGAAACTGGCGGTAGATCAGCAGGCTCGCGAGCAGCACGTAGACGACGCCGATCGTCGCTACTTCGGTCGCGGTCGCCACGCCTTCGAGCACGGCGGCGCGGATGACGAAGGGCAGGATCAGCGCCGGCAGCGCGCTCAGGAAACTGCGCCCGACCAGCCGAAGATCGAAGCGGGCGACGCCGCTCGCGGGCTTCGAACGCAGCCGCACCGCGACGGCGAGCGCGATCATCGCGATCAATGCCGGCAGCAGACCGCCGGTGAACAGCGCCGCGATCGAAACGCCGGTCACCGAACCGATGATGATCAACACCAGGCTCGGCGGAATCGTCTCGGCCATCGCCGCCGACGTGGCGAGCAGCGCGACCAGATCGCCTTCCGGCATGTCGCCGCGCCGCTTCATCTCCGGGATCAGCACCGGCCCCACCGCCGCCATGTCGGCGGCCTTGGCGCCCGAGATGCCGGAGACGAGATACATCGCGGCCAGCAGCGCATAACCGAGCCCGCCGCGCACGCCGCCCAGCAGCGCCGCCAGCAGATCCACCATGCGCTTGGCCATGCCGGTACATTCGATCAGCAGGCCGAGAAACACGAACAGCGGAATCGTGAGCAGGATGACGTTCGACATGCCTTCCTGCATGCGCCCGACGATCACGGAGAGCGGCACGTTGGTCGCGAAGGCGAGATAAAACAGGGTCGCGCTGCCGAAGGCGAAGGCGATCGGCACGCCGATCACGATCAGCGTGCCCAGGCCCAGCATGAAAAACAGCACCAGGTTCAGATTGCCGAGGCCGGCAAGAAACGGCGTCCCCAACGTCGCCACGAAGATGAGCGCGGCGGTGATCGCGAGCGTCACCAGGAAGGCGCCCGTCGATGACGCTTCGCGCGCCACGCGCAGCACCAGCACGACCAGCATCAGCACCATCGCGACCAGCACCGACGCGACACCGTACGAGGCCGGGATCTGCAGGTCGGGCGAGAGGACGAGATAATCCTGGATCACCAGGCGCAGCGTCGGCCGCAGCAGCGAAGCGAGAAACGTCAGGGTAATGCCGGCGGCGGCGAGATCGACGACGGCGCGCCGTTCGGCCGACAGGTGGCGCAGGAAGATGGTGAGGCGCATATGCTCGCCGCGGCGCAGCGCACTCACCGTCCCCAACATGCCGAGCCATAGGAACAGCAGCGAAGCGAGTTCCTCGGTCCAGGTCAGACCCGCACCCATGACGTAGCGCGCGAACACCGCGATCGCGAGAATCACCAGCTCGACCGCGACGATGCAGCCGGCGACGATGTCGGTAAAATTGCCGATGCCGCGATCAATCGCATCCGCCGCCCGGCCCAGCTCGGTGCGCGGCGGCGGCACCGGAAGCAGGTCGGCTTCCAATGCCGGTAGCGGCTGGGTCTCCTGCATCACGCTCATCCGAGCGTGCCCGTATATTTCTCCAGCACCGCCCAGTTCGCTTCACCGAAGCGCTTCTTCCAATCCTCGTAGAAGCTCGTCTTGTTGAGCGCGGCCTTGAAGGCGGCGCGATCGGGCTCGATGAAGGTCATGCCCTTGGCTTTGAGCTGTTCGATGATGCTGGCATTGAGCTTGGTGATGTCGTCGCGCTCGCTCAGCACCGCGGCATCGAAATGCTTGGCGACGAGCGCGGCGAGATCGGCGGGCAGACCCTTGATCGCGTCGGCGTTGCCGATGATCCAGAACCCGTCCCACATATGGTTGGTCATCGAGACGTATTTCTGGACTTCGTAGAATTTCGCCGACTCGATCAGCGGCAGCGGGTTCTCCTGCGCCGCCACCAGATGCGTCTGCAGCGCGGTATAGGTCTCGCCGAAATTGATCGATTGTGGCGAGGCGCCGAACGCCTTGAACAGCGAAGTCGACAACGCGCTCGGCGGGACGCGGATGGTCAGGCCGGCAAGATCGCCTGGCGCCTTGATCGGTTTGTCGGCCGACGTGATCTGGCGAAAGCCGTTGTCGAACATCTTGTCGTAGACATGCAGCCCGACTTTCTGGATCGCGCCGCGAACCAGGGCGCCGAGCTCACCGTCCATCGCCTTCCACACCTGGTCCATGCTGGCGAACGCAAAGCCGACGCCGTTCATCGACGCGACCGGCACCAGGGTGGACAGCTGCGCGCCCGCCATGGCGACCAGCTGGATGGCGCCGGAACGCAGCTGCGACATCACTTCGAGATCGCCGCCGAGCTGGCTGTTGGCGAAGATCTGGATCTCGAGCTTGCCGTTGCTGTCTTTTTTGATCGCGTCGGCCGCGGCTTGCATCCGTACGTTCATCGGGTGCGTGACGGCGAGGTTGCTCGCATATTTGAACGTGAAATCGGCCGCGCGGGCCGTACGCCCCAGCATCGTCGCGCCGACCGTCGCTGCACTCGCGATCGTGAAAGCGCGCCTCGTAAGTCCCGTCATGTCATTTCCTCCCAGTTGATGGCCGTCTTGCGATCACGAGGATCGTGGCGGCTCTCGAAGATTTCGGTCAGGCGAGAACGTAGCCGCCGGACACGTCCAGAATTGCCCCGGTCATGAATCGAGATGCGTCCGACGCCATGAACAGCACGACGTCGGCGATGTCGGCCGGCTCGGCGAGGCGGCCCAGCGGAATCTGCGCCGCCAGCTGCGTTGCCTTGTCGTCTTCGCCGATCAGGTCGGTGACGCGCTCGCTGCGCACCGGACCCGGCGCGATCGTGTTCACCAGAATTCCGTCGCGCGCATATTCGTGCGCCAGGTGCCGCGTGAGGCCGATGATCGCGGTTTTGGCGGCGGTATAGGAACAGCCCAGCAGCGGGCTGACCGAGCGGCCCGCATTCGACGACACGTTGATGATGCGCCCCGCCTTGCGCGCCATCATGCCGGGCAGCACCGCCTTGGCGCACAGGAAGGAGCCGCGCACGTTTGAGGCGAAGACGCCGTCCCATTCCTCGACCGGCGTTTCATGGGTGCGCCGGAACGCGGCGCCGTAGCTGCCCGCGGCGTTCACCAGCACGTCGATATGACCCCAGCGTTCGACGATCGCGCCGACCAGACGTTGCACCGATGGCTCGTCGCCGACATCGGCCGCTTGCGCCATTGCTGTGCCGCCCGCCTGTTCGATCAGCGCGCGCGTTTCGGCGGCGCGATCCTGCACCAGGTCGCAGATCGCGACCTGCGCGCCCTGGACAGCGAAGCTCTGGGCGATCTGGCGGCCGACGCCGCGACCCGAGCCGGTGACGAGCACGGTCTTGCCGCGCAGACATTCGAAACTCGCCATCGGTCAGCTCGCGCGCCGGACGGTATCGGGCACGGGCAGGGGCTTGTTGGCGCTCTGCACGAATTCGACCGTCGTGAAAATCAGTTCGGTGTCGCCGATATTGGCGAGGTCATGGATCATGAATTCGCCCGGTCCGTAGGTGAGGTGTTTGGTATCGCCGGCGCGATATTCGGCGACGGTCGGCAGTCCGCCGTTGATGTGCGACACGGCGCGGCCGTCGGTCAGTGCGGTCCAGAAATAGTCGAGCACGTGACGGTGAAAGCCGATCCGCTCGCCCGGCTTCAGCCGCAGCGACCACACCCGCACGCGATCGGTTTCCGAAACCAACGTTTGTCCGACGCAGGCGTGGAACTGGTTACGCTCGAATTCCGCGCGCAAGTCGGGCGGCAGGCTTTCGTGGGGGCTCATCGTTGGGCTCTCAGGGGATCACTCGTTCGGTACGGAAACGGTCGAGCTGGCGCAGGAACATCGCTTCGGTGTCGACGAAATCGTGGAAGCCGAAACTGTGCGCCTTGTGCGTGCTCGACATCACGTCCCAGTCGACGGAAAACGTGTAATTGGCGAAATTCCAGTCGGCGACGTTCTCGAAGCGATTTGGCGCCAGCCCATGTTTTTCGACGATGCGCTGCCACAGCGCGTCCTTGTCGGCCATGAACGCAGGCAGATCGATCGTCTGCGGCGGCGCGATCGGCATGCCGAAATATTCGCCGAGCAACGGCCACAGATTGCGGTAGCGGAAGAAGTCGCCGTTGGTGACGTTGAACGCCTGGTTGGCGCAGTTGGGGCTCGTCGACATCCACACCATGGCGCGGACCAGCAATTCGAGATCGGTCGCCTGGCACACCACCTCGTACGCGCCCGGCTTGCCGGGAAAGCGCAGCGGCAGGTTCAGTTCGCGGCTGAGCGTCGCGTAGACGCCGAGCACGGCGATGAGGTTGAGCGGGTTTCCAACCGAGAATCCGCAGATCACGTGCGGTCGGGCGCAGGACCACGACCAGTCGGTGCCGGCGCTCGCTTCGACCAGATAGTCCTGCTGGTCGTAGTAGAAATTGGGCGGCATGTGCCGCGGGTCGTCTTCCTTGGCCGGCGTTTTGAACGGGCCGAGATGCTGGCCGTAATATTTGGTGCCCTGCAGCAGACAGACATGCTGCAGGCGCGGCGTGGCCGGCAGCAACGCGCCCATCGCGATCCGAAAGGCGCGGGCGTTGGGCGCGTTTTGCGCCAGCCAGCTCGGCGCGTTCAACAGGGCGGTCCAGTAGACGTGAGTGACGTCGCCGAGCTGCGCGAACGCTTCGTGGCAGGCGTCGGGATCGAGCATATCGACGCTCAGATAACGCACGCCGCCGCCATCGGGCGGCGGACGGCGGGCAACGCCGATCACGTCCCAATCGGCCTGCTGCGCCAGGTGAGACGCGAGGGCGCGACCGGAAATCCCGGTGGCGCCCAGGATGAGGGCGGTCTTGGTCAAACTTCCTCCGCTTGGCCATGCATGTGCATCGCCGGGACCTGTCGGTCTTCTTTGTGGCTTGCCCAAGTCTTGTGGCAGCGCAGCCTGCGTGCAACCAATGTTGGGTCAACACACTGATGAATTTTGGTCGACAATCATGCCGGACGCGGATTTCCGCCTTTTCACCGCAATCGTGTCGGCGGGCACGATGCAGGGCGCGGCGCAGGCGCTCGGGCTCACCCGTTCAGGGGTGAGCAAGCGGCTGGCCCAGATCGAGGCGCGGCTCGGGGTGCGGCTGCTCAACCGCACCACGCGGACCATGACGCTGACCGACGCGGGACGCGCCTATCACGCCTCGAGCGTGCGGCTGCTGGAGGAGATCGACGCCAGCGAAGAGGCGGTCCGCGCCTTCGGCAAATCCGCGGTCGGCACCATCAAGCTGGCGGCGTCATCCATGCTGGCGGCGCGGTTCGTGATTCCGCTGCTGCGCGAGTTCAAGGATTCGAATCCCGACATTCACATCCAGCTTCATTGTTCGGAAGAATTCTCGAACGTGGTCGGCGAGAGCATCGATCTCGCCATCCGGATCGGGAAATCGCCGGACTCGTCGCTGATTGCGCGCAAACTGGCGGTGAGCCGGCGCGTGCTATGCGCGTCGCCGGCCTATCTGGAGCGGCACGGCGTGCCGCAGCGTCCGGAGGACCTGCAGCGGCACAATTGCCTGCTGCTCAGCGCGCTGGGAACGAGCTGGAACGAATGGCCGATGCGCGAAGGCCGTCACGTGCGGACGCTGCGCGTGCACGGCGATCTGGTGCTCAACAGCAGCCACGGCCATTACGAGTCGATCTATGCCGGGCTCGGCATCGGACGCGTGACCGAGCTGGTCGCGCGTCCGGACATCGAGGCGGGGCGGATCCGCACCGTGCTCGAGCGCTACACGCCGACCGACGAGGCAATGATCAGCGCGATCTATCCGACCTCGCGGCACGTCTCGAACAAGCTGCGCGTGTTTCTCGACTTTCTCGTCAAGCACTTCGCGGCGCACGCGGCGGAAGCTGCTCGCAGCACCGGGAGGCGGCGATGATGCCACTGGCATACGCGCCGTGTGCGGTCGAAAAGGCTTCGCGCGAGGTCGCTTCGCCGGCGAAGAAGATGCGGTCGTCGACCGGTGCGGCGAGAATGGCGCGATCGTCGGCATGGCCGGGCCGGGCATAGGAATAGCCGCCGCGGCTGAACGGATCGGCGTTCCATCCATGCATCGCGATCGGCTCGAACCCGGCGGTGAGGCGGGCGCCGAAAATGGCGCCGAGTTCGGTGGCGACGAAGTCGGTGGCCGCCTCCATGCCCATGCGCTCGATGTCGAGCGCGAGGTCGGACGGAAAGAAACACTCCGCGATCGGCGTCGCATAGGGGCGCAGCAGGTAGCTTCCGGTTCGCGACGTGTCGCAGCGTCCCAGCACGTGCGTCTCGGGCGGCAACAGCCGGCACGCCGTGTCGGGCATGCGCAGGAACAGCTTGGTGACGTGGCCGAGCGGCAGATTCGCCGCGGCGCCGATCTTGTCGGGCAGTTCGGGTGCGAAGCGCAGCGCCCCGGCGGCGAGCAAGCTGGCGGGAATGGTGACGATCAGCTTCTGCGCTTCGATCGTTCCGCGCGTGGTCTCGATGCGCAGCCTGGCGCCGTCGTGCCGCACGGTCTGAACCACCGCGCCCAGTTCGATCGGCAGGTCGTGTCCGAACCTGCTGACCAGCGCGCCATAGCCGGCGCGTACGCGCCAGTTGGCGCTGGTGTCGACATAGCGCGCGTGATCGATCACCGAGACGGCGGACCACGGCGCGCCGTTGATGAAACCGCTCATCGCGTCGAGCATCCCGTTGAACGGATCGCCGGGCGCGAAGGCGGCCGAGCAGGGCAGGTCGGTCGGCGCATGTTCGAGTTCATCGAGCCGCGCATAAAACCCGTCCCATGACTCGTCGATCGCCTGGTTCAGCCGTGCGCCGTAATGACGTGAATCTTCGCCCCAGGGCGGCGCGCGCCGGTTGACCTCGAAGCCAAGCGTTTCGGCGATGGTGGTCCACGGATTGATGTCGCCCGAGTGGAGATAGCCGCAGCCGAGATCGAGTCCGATTCCGTGCGCGTCGACCGTGTAGGCACGGCCGCCGATCCGGTCGCGCGCTTCGAGCAGCAGCGCGTCGATTCCGGCCTCGGTCAGCAGGCGCGACGCCGCCAGTCCCGCGGCACCCGCACCGATGATGGCGACCTCGACCTCGTCCCGCATGAATCCTCGCCCGAACAACCAGCCCTACGACCTAGCGTTCCGCGGGCGGCTTGGCCACGGACGTGCTGTCGCGTTTGGCAAAAGATGCGCCGTCGCGTTGGCAAAAGACGCGCCGTCGCGCGATGCTCGCGCCCCATGAGCGAATCAAAATTGCTGCTGGTCGCCGCGGTCGCGCTGGTCGATCCCGACGGGCGCGTGCTGCTGGCCGAGCGGCCGGCGGGCAAGCAGCTCGCCGGCTTGTGGGAATTTCCCGGCGGCAAGGTCGATCCGGGAGAGACGCCCGAAACGGCGCTGATCCGCGAACTGGCGGAAGAGCTTGGCATCACGGTGGAGAAGGCATGCCTCGCGCCCTTCACCTTCGCCTCGCATGCCTATGAAAGCTTTCACCTGTTGATGCCGCTCTATGTGTGCCGCGTCTGGGAGGGAACGGTGCAGCCGCTCGAAGCCCAGCGCCTTGCCTGGGTGAAAGTCGGCGACATGGACGCCTACCCGATGCCGCCCGCCGACAAACCACTGGTCGCGATGCTGCGCGACTTGTTGTGATCGACCCGAAACGTTCCACCAGAGAACGAAACCAGCAGGAGGGATTTATGTACCGGAAATTCGCGTTGCTGTTGCCGCTGTTGGCACTGACGAGCTGCGTCACCGACCAGGCCGGCGTTCGCGGCTCGAACAGTCAATATGGCTCGTATTATGCGCCGCCGGGGTCCTATGCGCCGCCCACGTCCTATTCACCGTCGCAGCCGCAGGGCCGTCCGGTTCATATCAGCGACGCGGCCTATCGCGCGCCGGACGGACGCCAATGCGACGCCAGGCGCGCGCTGCGGTCGATGTGCGACGGCGAGGAATCGTGCCGCGTGACGGCCAGCAACGATCTCTGCGGCGACCCCGCCAACGGGGTCGGGAAGAAGCTGGTGATCGGGTATAAATGCGGTGATGGACGTGTCGAAGTGACGGTGCAGGAACACAAGTCCGTCTCGCTGTCTTGTCCGCGCTAAAAGGAAACGACGTGGCGCTCATCTATCATCTTGCCCGTGAAGCTGAATGGCAGAAGGGCGTCGCGCTCGGCACCTATGAAGGTTCGGCCGACGACCGGCGCGATGGGTTTCTGCATTTCTCGACCGGCGCCCAGGTCGTCGTCAGTGCCGCCAGACATCGCGCCGGCGAGCGCGACGTGCGCCTGGTCGCGATCGATCCCGCCCAGCTCGGCGACGGGTTGCGCTGGGAGGAGTCGCGCGGCGGCGCGCTGTTCCCGCATCTCTATTCGTCGCTCGATCCCAAGCTCGTCGCCTGGACCAAAATTTTGCCGCTCGGCGACGACGGCGCCCACGTCTTTCCGCCGCTCGACTGATGTATCGCGACGTCGTCGATCTGCGGCGCTTCTATGAAACCCCGCTCGGACAGACGACACGGCGCGTGATACGGCGCCGCGTGCGCGAGCTGTGGCCCGATCTTCGCGGCCAGCGCGTGCTGGGGCTCGGCTACGCCGCGCCCTATCTGCGCCAGTTCATCGCCGAAGCGTCGCATGTCGCGGCCGCGATGCCGGCAAGCCAGGGCGTCGTCTTCTGGCCCGGCGAAGGTCCCGGCCTCGCGACGCTTGCCGATGAAGACGATCTGCCGTTCGGCGACATGAGTTTCGATCGCGTGCTGGTGGTGCACGGGTTCGAAGGCGCCGAACATCGCCGCCCGATGCTGCGCGAGATCTGGCGCGTGATGGATGCCGGTGGACGGCTGTTGGTGGTCGCCGCCAATCGCAGCGGCGTGTGGGCGCGCACCGAGCGCACCCCGTTCGGCCAAGGCAGTCCCTATTCGGCGACGCAGCTCGAAGCGATGCTGCGCGACGCGTTGTTCGTGCCCGAACGCTCGACGCGCGGGCTCTACGTGCCGCCGTTCCGTTCGCGCATGCTGCTGGCGGGCGCGGGCGCGTGGGAGAATGTCGGCCGGCGCTGGTTTCCGACTTTCGGCGGCGTCAATCTGATCGAAGCTTCGAAACAGCTCTACGCGCCGACGCCGGTGCGCGAACTGACCCGCGCCGAACGCCAACGGCTGATCGCGTCGACGCCGAGACTGACGCAGCGATAGATTGTTCAGGCAGGCGAGAGCAGCATAAGACCCGAGGACGTATAGGCGGCGAAGGCTTCGTCGCGCGACAGGATCGGCGTTCGCTTCGCAACTGCCTGCGCGATCAACATGCGGTCGAACGGATCGCGATGATGTGCGGGAAGCGCACCGAATATCAGGCAATCGCTGGGCTCGATCGGCAGAAGAACGAGCGGTGCGGGTAGCTCGATCAGCGCTTCGAGATCGCCCTTGATGCGTCCGATTTGGTGCAGCATCGCAGCCTCCCAGAGCGATACGACGCTGACGAAAACGACTTTTGAGCGATCAAGGAGTTTGCGCTCGCCGGTGCTCAGTTTCTGCACTGCCTGACGAAGCTGCAGGTAAATATGCGTATCGATGAGCATTAGCGCTTTTTAGTTTTGACGCGCTTGGCGGGCGGGGCGGGATGGAACGACTCGATGATGTCATCGGGCAGTCTCATGATGTCGCCGACGATCTCGATGCGGCCGGCCAAGTCGCCATAGGGAATGGGCACGCGGTGCGCCACCGGCGTCAGTTCGATGACCGGCGTTCCGTTGCGTGCGATCACGATCGTCTCGCCCGCCGTCGCGCGGTCGATCAGCTCCGACAACCGGGCTTTCGCCTCGGCGATATTCACCATGCCCATAGGACGAACTTGGCATCCGGGAAGAGATAGTCAAGTGGTCAGATTAGGACCATATGACCAATGTGAAATTCGCCCGTTCAGCCCGCCTCGGCTGCAGCATCGCCGCGCAGCACGAACACCGCTTCGCTCGCTTATCCGAGCGCGAGTGACCCTCGTTTACTGCGGCCCGTAGCGCTCGCTGAGCAGGCGCATCTTGGCCAGATATTCGGTGTCGGTGAGCAGACCCTTGTCGTGCAGGCTTTCGATGCTCTGCTGCGCCAGCTTGAAATACTGAACCTGACCCGCACTCCAGACTTCGCCGGCGGTGCTCGGCACTTTCGGCGGCGGAGTCAGCGAGACGGGCTGGGCCGGCGCGGTGGCAGCGCTCGGCTGCGCGGGCGCGCCGCTCGCCATCGGGTGCGCGGACGACGCGGAGGCCATCGGCGTCACCGTGACGACGGGCTCGCGCACCGGCGCCAGGGCGATCGGGCCGGCTTGGGGATAGACCCAGGCCGCGCGCGTGGCGAAGTCGACGCCCATTCCGATCACGCCGCCAATCGCGATGTTGGCGAATACGATGCCGTTGATCGCGGCGGGAACGACGGCGCCGCCGCGCCTTCCATCGGCGGTGCGGCATTCGACCACCAGCTCGTCATCGTTCTTGCGAATGACCACGCTGCCGGGCGTCGACGGCACGGTCCAGTTGCCGCTTCCGTTGGTGAGATCGCAACGCGCCCCGTCGACCGGCGTGGTGGTGACCTGGACCGTCTGGCTGGTGCCTTCCCAGATCGTCGCGCAGCCCGCGAGCAACGGAACGCAGGCAAGCAAAACTAGAAAGCGCATTTACGAACCCCAGGCGGCACGTGATCGGTACCGGATCCTAGAAAAGCCGATCGCGTCGCGCCAGCGATTCGCGTCTGATGGCCCGAAGCCGCGTTGATTCAGCTTTGCTTAAGCACACTCGCGCGGTTTCCCGCTTTAGGCGCGGCGCAGCACGAACACCGCCTGTTCGGCGAGCATGTTCGCCTGCGCCGACGGCAGCTTGCCGTCGCGCACATGGCCGAGCGGTCCGACCGTGATGACGCGCTCGATCGTGATGTTCTGGCTGGCGCACAATTCGAGAAAGTCGG
>JAQGIE010000105.1 GCA_028291365.1 Rhodospirillales bacterium | reverse complement strand
CAGCGCCTTCGCGCACTGGGCCGGCGCGCGGCTGCCGACCGAAGCGGAATGGGAATTGGGGCTGATCAAGCTCGATCTGCCCGAGCCGGATTTCGCGACGCATCCGCGCCCGATGGAGTCAACGCGCGCCTATGGCGACGTATGGGAGTGGACCGCCAGTGCCTATGCACCATATCCGGGTTTCGCGGCGGCGCCGGGTGCGGTCGGCGAATATAATGGGAAGTTCATGATCAACCAGCAGGTGCTGCGCGGCCGCTCGTGCTTCACGCCGGCCGGGCATGCGCGACTGACGTATCGCAACTTCTTTCCGCCCGCCGCGCGTTGGCAGGTGAGCGGATTTCGACTGGCACGCGACGCATGAAGAAGCTCAACAAGGCAATCGATCAGGCACCGTCGCGCGACGCGTTCCTGCAGGACGTGTGGAACGGACTCGCCTGTCCGCAGCAGAAGACGCTGCCTTGCAAGTGGCTGTACGACGCGCTCGGCTCGCGGCTGTTCGAAGCGATCACCGTGCTGGACGAGTATTACCCGACGCGCACCGAGACCGGCCTGCTCGGCGAGATCGCACTCGAGATCGCCAAGATGGCCGGCGCGCATGCCCGCATTGTCGAACTGGGCAGCGGCGCCGGCATCAAGGTGCGCCTGCTGCTCGACGCGCTCGATCATCCCTCGGCCTATGTCGCGGTCGATATCAGCGAGTCGGCGCTCAGCGAAGCGACGCGCTCGCTCGCCACCGAGCGGCCGGATCTGCAGATCCTTCCGGTGCTCGCCGACTACACGCGGCCGTTCGCGCTGCCGCGGTTCGAAGGTCGTGGCAACATTCTTGGATTCTTCCCCGGCTCAACGATCGGGAACTTTGCCCCGGCACAGGCAATCGCCTTTCTGACGCAGCTGCGCCGTCAGCTCGGTCGTGATGCGTTGCTGTTGATCGGTGTCGATCTGAAAAAGGATCGCGCGGTGCTCGAACGCGCCTATGACGACGCGTTGGGTGTGACGGCTGCGTTCAACTTGAATCTGCTCGCGCGCGTCAATCGCGAACTCGGGGGTGATTTCGATCTGACTCGATTCCGGCACAAGGCGATCTGGAACGAGGCGCAGGGACGGATCGAGATGCACCTCGTTAGCGTTGCTGCCCAGACGGTGCAGGTTGCGGGGCGACACATTGAATTCCGGCAAGACGAGACGATTCACACCGAGAACTCGTATAAGTACGGGATCGACCAGTTTCAGCGGATGGCGGCCAGCGCGGGGTGGAGCGCGCGGGCGGCCTGGACCGATGCCGAGGATTTGTTCAGCCTGCACCTCCTGCAGGCCTGATTCTTCATTCCATTCAGTGAGCGACGCATGACCGATTCCGACCGCGGCGCCAGCCGCGCCGTGGCCCTCGAATCGACGCCCGAAAACGAGCTGTTCGACTCGCAGGGCGCGATCGGCCGTTGGGGCCTGTTTTTCGGCCAATGGCTCAAGAATCCACTCGCGATCGGGGCCATCGCTCCGTCCAGCCCGGGTCTGGCCCGGGCCGTGGCCTCGCTGGCCGACCCCAACAAGGACGGCTACGTCCTCGAACTGGGCGGCGGCACCGGGGCAGTCACGGCCGCGCTGCTGGAAACCGGCCTCGACCCCAAGAAGCTGGTCGTGGTCGAGAACAATCCCGCCCTCTACCGGTTGCTGCGCCAGCGCTTTCCACGCGTGAAGGCGCTGCAGGGCGACGCCACCAGGCTCGAGCCGCTGCTCAAGGCCGCCGATCTGTGGGGCCCCGGGCGTGCCCAGCTGGTGATTTCGGGCATTCCGCTGCTGTCGATGGGATCCGAGGTGCAGGGGCGGGTGCTGCGCGATTCCAAGTCGATCCTGTCGGCCGGCGGCGGCGTGGCGCAGTTCACCTACAGCTGGTTCGTGCCGCTCAAGCGCCATGTGCTGAAGGCGGCCGGCCTGCGTCCCGAACGCACCAAAGTGGTCTGGGGCAACGTCCCGCCGGCCAGCGTCTGGCGTTTTACCAACGACTGACCCGCCTGCCCCTCCCGAGAGGGAGGGGTTTTCATGCCGGCGGCGGTCTGTAGGGTGCGGCGCATGTCTGCCGACCCCGAACGACTCGTCCAACGAATTCAGGCGCGCGACTTCACCGTTGCGGTGATCGGCCTCGGCTATGTCGGGCTGCCGCTGGTGCGCGCGCTGACGCAGGCGGGGCTACGCGCGCTGGGCGTCGATATCGATCCCGACAAGGTGGCCCAGCTCAATGCGGGCCGCTCCTATCTCAACACGCTGCCCGATGAAGACGTCGCCAGCATGCGCGCCACCGGGCTGTTCGAAGCGACCGCCGACGCCGATCGCCTGCGCGACGCCGACGCGGTGCTGCTGTGCGTGCCGACACCGCTCGACGCGCATCGCGAACCCGACCTGACCTATGTCGTCGAAACCACGCGCACGGTGGCGAAGCGGCTGAAACCGGGTCAGTTGATCGTGCTGGAATCGACGACCTACCCCGGCACGACGCGTGACGTGATGCAGCCGATCCTGGAAGCGGGCGGGCTCAAGAGCGGGCGCGATTTCTTTCTCGCCTATTCGCCCGAGCGCGAAGACCCGGGCAATACCGACTATTCGACCAGCGGCATTCCCAAAGTCGTCGGCGGTGACGGCGCGGCGGCGCTGCGCGTTGCGGCGGCGCTCTACGGCGCCTTTGTCGCGCGCGTCGTGCCGGTCGCATCGTGCGAGACCGCCGAAGCGGTCAAGATCACCGAGAACGTGTTCCGCGCCGTCAATATCGCGTTGGTGAACGAGCTCAAGATCGTGTTCGATTCGATGGGGATCGACGTCTGGGACGTGATCGACGCGGCGGCGACCAAGCCGTTCGGCTTCATGCCGTTCTATCCGGGTCCCGGACTGGGCGGCCACTGCATTCCGATCGATCCGTTCTACCTGACCTGGAAAGCGCGCGAATACGATCACACGACGCGCTTCATCGAACTGGCGGGCGAGATCAATCGTGCCATGCCGCTCCGCGTCGTCGAAAAGCTCGTCGCCGCCCTCGACGCCACGCACGGCAAGGGATTGCGGAATTCGCGCATTCTGATGATCGGCGTCGCCTACAAGAAGAATGTCGACGACACGCGCGAAAGCCCGGCTTTCAAGTTGCTCGAACTGCTCGAAGCGCGCGGGGCCAAGACCGAGTTCCACGATCCGTTCGTGGCGGCGATTCCCAAGCTGCGCGAACATCCCGAATTCGCCGGCCGCAAGTCGGTCGGACTCGAAGCGATCGAAACCTATGATGCGGTGCTGGTGGTGACGGATCACGATACGGTCGACTGGACACGCGTTGCGCAGGCGCATCTGGTGGTCGATACCCGCAATGTGATGGCTCGCCGGGCGCTGACGCCGAAGACGCTGGTGAAGGCGTGAACGTGGCGATCACCAACGTGCGTCCGGTCGAGGGGCTGGCCACGATCATCGACCGCTATGACGGCGTGCTGCTCGACCAGTGGGGCGTGCTGCATGACGGCGTCGAGGCGTTTCCGGGCGCGCTCGCCGCGCTGCGCGGGCTGCGCGGCCTGGGCAAGCGCATCGTGCTGCTGTCGAATTCGGCGCGCCGGACCGACTCCAACCGGGTCACGCTGCGCGGCACGGGCATCGAAGATTCGCTCTATGACGACGTGGTGACGTCGGGCGAGGCGACTTTCGCGGCGCTCGAAGCGCGCGACACGCCGCCTTTCGACAAGCTCGGTCGCCGCGCCTATCCGCTCGGCAAGCCACATACGGTGCAGCTCGTCCAAGGCCTGGATTACGAGATCGAGCGCGACGTCGCACGTGCCGACTTCCTGCTGCTGGGCACGGCGGAATCGCCCGAGAAGAATGTCGGCGACTACGAAGACCTGCTGCGGCAGGCGAAGTCGCGCTCGCTGATCGCGGTCTGCGCCAATCCCGATCGCGTCGCGGTCCAGGCAGGCGAGACCTTGATGGCGCCGGGCGCCATCGCCGCGC
>JAQGIE010000060.1 GCA_028291365.1 Rhodospirillales bacterium | reverse complement strand
TGCCACGGGCGGTGGGTCGGACTAAGTCGTATGGACTAAGTCGTATGGACTAAGTCCGAGGAGGGTTCCCTGCGCACCGTCAATATCCACGAAGCCAAGACGCACCTGTCCCGGCTCGTCGATCAGGCGGCCAGGGGCGAGCCGTTCGTGATTGCGAAAGCAGGCAAACCGTTGGTGAAGGTCGTCGCCTTGGACGCACCGGTTGCCGGGCAGGTACGCCGCGTCGGCTTTCTCGCGGGACAGATCGCGGTTCCTGACGACTTCGATCAGATGGGCGGTGCCGAGATCGAGCAGTTGTTCAGCGGGGACTCGTGAAACTGCTGCTCGACACGCATCTGGTGCTGTGGGCCGGCGGCGAACCCGATCGCCTGTCCAGCGCCGCGCGCGCCCTGCTCGAGGATCCGCAGAACGAATTGTTGTTCAGTTCGGCAAGCTTGTGCGAGATCGCGATCAAGCACGGACTCGGATGATTCTCATCGCGCAGGCGATGGTCGAAGGGCTGCTCTTGCTCACGGCCGATTCGACTGTGGCGCAATATCCCGGCGCCATTCAACGCGTGTAGATCTTCTCTAGCCCCGTTCCGGCATCACCGCGGTCACCGCCTGCAGCGCTTCGGCGAGATCGGCGAGCCGGAACGGCTTGCGCAGCACCGGCGCGTCGCCGCGCACCTGTTCGATCGCGTCGGTGTCGGCGTAGCCGGTGGCGAAGACGATCGGCAGGCCCGGTGCGTCCTGGCGCGCGCGTTGCGCGACTTCGGCGCCGTTCATGCCGGGCATGGCGAAATCGACGATCATCGCGTCGGGTTTGTCGGCGGCGAGACGGGCCAGGCCGCTGGCCCCGTTCGCCGCCAGCAGCGGCACGTAGCCGAGCGCGTCGAGCGACTCGGCCATGAATTCGCGCACGTCGCTGTCGTCATCGATCACCAGCACTTTCAACGGCCGGCTCGAACGCACCGCCGTCGCCGCGATGACCGCCGGTTCGGGCTCGCCCTCGGCGCGCGGCAGCAGGATGGTGACGATGGTGCCCTTGCCCGGCTCGCTGCTCAGCCGCGCGCGGCCGCCCGCCTGCTGCGTGATGCCATAGACCTGGCTGAGCCCGAGCCCGGTGCCGCGTCCGGCCTGTTTGGTGGTGAAGAACGGATCGAAGGCGCGCGCCGCGACATCCGGCGTCATGCCGGTTCCGGTGTCGCGCACGCTGATCTCGACATAGTCGCCCGGCGCCAGATCGGCATCTTTCTCGATCGCCATGTCGCGCGTCGCAATCACCAGCACGCCGCCCGCCTGCATCGCGTCGCGCGCGTTGATGGCGAGGTTGAGCACCGACATTTCCAACTGCGTCGCGTCGGCGAGCGCCGCGCCGGTTGCTTCCAGCCTGTAGGTCAGTTCGATGGCCGGACCCAGCGTGCGCTCCAGCATCTCGCGCATGTGACGCAGCGAGTCGTCGATCGCGACCGGCTTGAGGTCGATCTTCTGCGTGCGCGAGAAGGCAAGCAGCTGGCCGGTCAGCCGCGTGCCGCGCTCGGCCGAGCGTAGCGCGTTGGCGATCAGCCGGGCCGGGCGCGGCTCGTGCACGTGGTTGCGCGCGATGTCGAGCGAGCCGACCACCGACTGCAGCAGATTGTTGAAGTCGTGCGCGATGCCGCCGGTGAGCTGTCCCAGCGCCTGCATCTTCTGCGACTGGCGCAACTCCGCCTCGGCGCGTTCCAGCGCCGCCGCGGCTTCGCGTTCGCGCGTGATGTCGCGACCGATCGCGTAGAGCACGTCGCCTTCGGGCACCGCGATCCAGGAGAAATAGCGCCAGCTGCCATCGGCATGGCGCAGGCGGCCGACCACCACCGGTGCGGGCTCGCCGCGGCGCAGCTTCTCCATCGCGTCGGTGACGGCGGCGCTGTCGTCAGGATGGGCGAGCGGCCAGAACCGCTTGCCCAGCAGCTCCGACTCGTGGTGGCCGAGCAGATGCGACCAGGACGGGTTGATGCTTTTGAGGACGCCGTCGAAGGTGAGGATCGCCATCAGGTCGCGCGACCGCGACCAGATCCGGTCGCGTTCGCGCGTGCGCTGCGCGACGCGGTCTTCCAAGGTCAGGTTCAGCTGCTGCAGCTGGGTCGCGAGGATGCGATGGCGGGCTTCGCTGTCGCGCAAGGCCGCGGTCGCGCGCGCCTGCCCGACCGCGGACCAGGTCCGTTCGGCGACATCCTCGGCGAGCGCGACATCGGCTTCGGACCATTGGCGCGGCAGCGGGTCGTGCAAAAAGAACGTCGCGGTCAGCCGCCCGTCCTTGACCAACGGGACGACGAGAAAGGCACGCGTGCCGAGCTCGACCGCGCGATGGCGCCCGGCCGTGCGCGGATCGGCATCGATGTCCTCGATCACCAGCGTGCGCCCGGCATTGAGGTCGGCGACCGCGACCGGGCCCAGCAGACCGCGGGCCCGCGCTTCGCCGGTCAGCGCCGGCAGCCGCCCGTCAGTCCAGTCGCGCTGCACGACGGCGACGGTGTTGTGGGGACTGATTTCGTTATAGCCGACGCGCGCAACGCCGACATGGCGCCCGACCGAACCGCAGGCTGTGTCCATGATCGCAACCGGATCGGACAGGCTGCGCAGCCGGTCGTTGAGCCGCAGCAGAAATCCCTGTCGCGCCGAAATGACCGCCTCGGCCCGCTGCAGCGCGCGTTCGGTGCCGATATCGCTGACCAGCGCATAGACGCCGACCACGGCGCCGGTCTCGTCACGCCGCGGCACGTAGTCGGCGCGTACCGTGCGGATGCCGGTCGGATACGGCAGCGTCGCTTCGAAACTGACGGGCTTGCCGGCCAGTGCGGCCGCCAGCCCGGCCAGGACGCGTTCGAATCCTTCCGTGCCGGTGAATTCGGCCGTCGACCGGCCGATCAGCGCACTGCGCTCGACACCGAACCAGGCTTCATAGGTGCGATTGACGAACTGATAGCGCAGATCGGTGTCGAAATAGGCGATCAGCGCCGGCATTGCGTCCGCAAGCAGCGCGATCTGTTGGTTGGGCAAAGGCTGCCCGGGCGATGCTGGTCCGGTACGGGCGTCCATCGCCCGGACCGTACCGGTAAAGCCTTGTCCGAACGTTACGCAATGCTCAGCGCAGCTGCAGCGCCTGCCGTGCCGCTTGCCATACGTGCTCGACGATGGAGGCGGCCGGTTCAGCGCGCGCCCGCGCGGCGGACTGTCCGGCCCAGGCTTGCATGCGCGAAACATCGTTCGCGGTTTGCGCCTGGCCGCGCATTTTCGCGGTCAAAGCGCGCTGCACCGGATAGGGCGCCGGGCGCGGCGCGTCGGGCGACGCCGCAGCGCGGGCATAGTCGTTGGCGAGGCTGCGTCCGGTGCGGCCGCTGAAAGCGGGCGTCAGCATCGTGTCTTCGGGCCGCGTCTTCGCCAGCGCGTCGGCCCATGCGGTCGCCAGGCCTGCTTCGGGGCTGCGCAGAAAGCCGGTGCCGATCATCACCGCGCTGGCGCCGAGCACCAGCGCCGCCGCGGCCGTACGCCCGTCGGCGATACCGCCCGACCCGACGACGGGCACGCGCACCGCGTCGGCGACCGCGGGCAACAGCGCAAACAGGCCGATTGCTTCGCGTTCGGCGCGCGCCGCCTCGAACGCGCCGCGATGGCCGCCCGCTTCGGCGCCCTGGGCGACGATGACGTCGGCGCCGGCTGCTTCGGCCTGCAGCGCCTCGGCGACGGTGGTGACGTTGGCGAACCAGGCGATGCCGCGCTGCTTCATGCGCGCGACGAAGTCGGGCGGATAGACGCCCATGATCGACGAGATGACGGCAGGCTGCGCGTCCAGCATCGCTTCGCATTGCGCGGCGAAGTCGGGCGGCGTCGCGTCGCCGGCGTCTTCGGGCACGGAAGGGCCCCATTGGCCGAGAAAGTCGCGCAGCTCGGCTTCGTGCGCCGCGTCACGCACCGGCGCCGGATCGGGAATCCACAAATTGAGCTGCAGCGATCCATTGCTCGCGGCGCGGAAGGCGGCGACCCATTCGGTGATGGCGGCAGGTTGCAGCAGCAGCACGCCGGCGGCCCCCATGCCGCCGGCATTGGCGACCGCGATCGACAATTCGGGCGGACAGGCGCCCGCCATCGGGGCCAGCAGGATCGGCACGCGCAGGCCGAAACGGGTACAGAACGCGTCGGTACGGGCGAGGATGTCGTTCATGCGCCCGAGTGTGCATCGAGCCTTGGCGGCGCGCGAGCATCAGTTCGGAATTGCAGCCAGAAACGGGTGCGAATGATTCAACGCATGCGCACCCGCATTCATCACCAGACGCGAACGCGGTCCTTCGGTGCGAGATAGAGTTTCTCGCCCGCTTTGACCGGGAAGGCTTTGTACCAGGCATCGAGATTGCGGACCGTGTCGGCCCGGAATTCGTTGGGGGCGTGGCCGTTGATCAGCAGCGACTGGCGCAACGACGCTTCACGCTCCTTGCTGCGCCACACCTGTGCGAAGGCAAGGAAGAATTGCTGGTCGCCGGTCAACCCGTCGACGGTCGGCGCGTCACCCTTGGTTGGGCCCTTGGTCACCATCTTCCACGCGTCGTACGCCGCGT
>JAQGIE010000050.1 GCA_028291365.1 Rhodospirillales bacterium | reverse complement strand
ATTGCCGAACACGATGCCGTCCTCGGCGAGGAAGCCGAGAAAAGCGGTGCGCATGTCGGTCCGGTCCGACAGCGCGGAAAAATCGCGCTCGCTCTGGACCAGCCTTTCAATCGACGAGGCCGGGGCGGTCGCGCCGCCCGTGAACAGCAATGCAAGCCCCAACCAGCCCAGCTTTCGCACGCGCCTGCTCCCGTTCCGTTCGGCTGCAAGACTGCGTGCAGACGGCAGCGGAAGAAAGCACACAAGCACGGCGGACGCGACTTTCGCGTCGGCACCTGTCGAACCGGCAACACTGATTTGTGCTAGCGGCGGCGCGCCTTCAGCTTGGTCCGGCGCGGTCGCTTCGCGGTCGCGGCCGCCGCAATCACGGTCAGGAGCAGCGTGACCGCGATCACCGTGATCATGACCGGCGCACCAGCTTGAAGAAGCGGCTCGGCTTGCCGTCCGCGGTCTTGTCCTGGTGCAGGAACGCGAGCTGCGCCTTGTCAAAGGTCTGGAACCACTCGTCCCAGCTGATCTCGTCGAGCGACTCCTCCTTCTCGCCGAAATCGATGCGGAGGATGCCGGCGTCCTCTTCGCCGCGCTGGTGATGCGTCGCCTTCACCGAAGCCGGGCGACCGCCGCGCTGCTCGGCCCATTTGCGGATTTCATCATGATTGGTGGTGGGTTCGGCCTGCGCCATCGAAGATCTCCTGGGCGGTCTCTCGGGTGCAACCCGAGCTTGGCGCTGGAGTTCCGGGGGAGTTCCGGGGTTGCGGCGCGCGAGCCGGCGGGGTAGCGGCTTGTTCTATGAAGGCGAGTGGCCTCGACCGTATCGACATCAAGATCCTGGCCGCGCTCCAGGCTGATGGCCGCATGACCATCCAGGCGCTGAGCGAGCTGGTCGGGCTGACCGCGCGCCCTTGCCTCGAGCGCGTCCGGCGCCTGGAAAAGAGCGGCCTCATCCGCCGCTATGCGGCGCTGCTCGACCTCACCGCCTTCGACCTCGTCTCGGTGATTGCCGAGATCGGGCTCGAACATCTGCACAAACAGGCCCAGAGCAAATTCGAGAAGCGGCTCGCGGCCGAGCCCGCTGTGGTCGAGTGCTGGGAAGTGTCGGGCATGTACGACTATATCGCGCGCATCGTCTGTCCGAGCCTTGGCGCCTACCAGGAAATGACCAACGGCTGGATCGAGGATCCCGCACTGGGCGTGGCGCGCGTGGTCTCAAACGTCGTGCTGCGCGAGGTCCGCAGCTTCAACGGCCTGCCGGTTCCGACCGCACGACAGAAACGGCTGTCCTGAGTCCTTCCCACGACCGATCAGGCTGAGAACGCACCCGCATTCGACGCCCTCTGCTGTGATTCCAACGCCATTTTCAACGTTGGAGCCAGGGGGCTTGAACGCGGAGGCGGTGATGGACGCGAAACAGTTGGAAGACCGGGTCAGCGCGCACAACTACGCGCCGCTCGACGTTACGCTGGTCCGCGGGCTTGGCGTCTGGGTGTGGGACGACACCGGCAAGCGCTATCTCGACATGATGAGCGCCTATTCCGCGGTCAGTTGCGGCCATTCGCATCCGCGTTTGGTCGCTGCCTTGACCGAGCAAGCGAACCGCATCGCGGTTCCGTCGCGTGCCTATCGCACCGATCGTCTCGGCCCGTTTCTCGCAGAACTCACGCGCCTCGCCGGACTCGACCGCGCGCTGCCGATGAATACCGGCGCCGAAGCGGTCGAGACCGCGATCAAAGCGGCGCGACGCTGGGGCCATGACCGGCGCGGCGTCAAAGACGGCGCCCAGGAAATCATCGTCGCTGCCGGCAACTTCCACGGTCGCACCACCACCATCGTCGGATTCTCGAGCGAGCCTTCGTACCGTCGCGGCTTCGGCCCGTTCGCACCGGGCTTCGTCACGGTTCCGTTTGGCGACGCCGCCGCGATCAAGCGCGCGATCACGCCCAACACGGTCGCGGTGCTGGTCGAACCGATCCAGGGCGAAGCGGGCATCGTGCTGCCGCCCGACGGTTATCTCGCCGCGCTACGCGCGATGTGCACGCAAGCCGGCATTCTGCTGATCTTCGACGAGGTACAGTCGGGCCTCGGCCGCACCGGCCGCATGTTCGCGTTCGAGCACGAAGATGCGCGGCCCGACGGGCTGATCGTGGGCAAGGCGCTGGGCGGCGGCTTGCTGCCGGTCTCGGCCTTCATCAGCACGAACGACGTCATGGACGTGTTCGATCCCGGTAGCCACGGTTCGACCTTCGGCGGCAATCCGCTGGCTGCCGCGGTCGGTCTCGAAGCATTGCGCGTGCTGCAGGAAGAAGACCTCGTCGAACGCAGCCGCGACCTCGGCGCCTATCTGCTCGACGGCGCTCGCGCGCTGACTCATCCCGCCATTCGCGCCGTGCGTGGCCGTGGCCTCTGGGTCGGGATCGATCTCGATCCCACCATGGCGCCGGCGCGTCAGATATGTGAAGCGCTGGCGCGCCGCGGCGTGCTGAGCAAGGAAACGCACGAGACGGTGATCCGCCTGGCACCGCCGCTGACCATCGAACGCGCCGAGATTGATTTCGCGCTCACCACGCTTGCCGAGGCGCTGAACGAAATCGCCCCACAGCCGCGCAAGCAGGAACGCACGCGCATCGTGATGTGCCCGCCGTCGCGCTTCGAAGTCGCGTACTGCATCAATCCGTGGATGGCGCCCGCTCGCTGGAGCGCTGAACGGATGCAGCTCACTGCGGCGGCGTCGAACGACTGGACCGTGCTGCGCAATACGCTGGAAGATTGCGGCGCCGAGATCGACATCGTTCCGCCCGAAGCCGGCCTGCCCGACCTCGTCTTCACCGCCAACGCGGCCGTGGTGCTCGACGGCGTCGCGCTGGTGGCACGCTTTCGCCACGCCGAGCGTCAGGGCGAGGAGATTCCCTATCGCCACGCCTTCGAAAAGTTGCGCGACCAGGGCAAGCTGCGCGCGGTCCGCATGATGCCCGACGAGGTCGTGCTCGAAGGCGCCGGCGACTGCGTCTGGGACGCAGCGCGCAATCTGTTCTGGGTCGGGTACGGCCCGCGTTCCGATCGTGCGGCTGCCGACGTGGTTGCGCGCACGTTCGGCGTCGAAGCCCTGCCGATCGAACTGGTCGATCCGCGTTTTTATCACATGGACACGGCACTGCTGCCGCTGCCGCGTGGCGAAGTCGTCTACGTGCCGAGTGCCTTCTCGGCAGAAGGCATGGCGCTGCTGACCGCGCGCGTCGGCACCGACAAGCTGATTCCGGTGCCTGACGCCGACGCGGTCGAGCTCGCCGCCAACGCGGTCGTGCTGGGCGACCAGGTGGTGCTGGGAAGCTGCAGCGACGAATGGGCGGCGACGCTGGCGACGCGGGGCTATCGCGTACGCCGCACCGGCCTCGCACCGTTCCGCCTCAGCGGCGGTTCGGCCTGGTGCCTGACTTTGCGCCTGGATCTGACCAGCGCCGATCGAGCGTCCGCGCGCCGCGCTGCGTAACGTCGCCCCGCGCCGTCGAGGCCGGTCGCCGAGCTACATCGCACAAGCGTGAGCATCAGGGGATCGTGATGAGACAAGCACAGTACTTCTTCGCTGTTTCGGCGCTGCTTCTCCTGGCCGGTTCGGCCGAAGCGAAACCGCAACCGCACGCCACGGCAGAGCCGGCGGCCGAACCCGTGCGACACCAGATCAGTCAGGACGATCTGAAATCGATCGAAACGGTCCCGGTCAGCCTCAAAGCGGCGATCGAGGCCGCCGAAGCGAAGACCGGCGGGACGGTCGTCGACATCTCGTTCGTCGCTGACCCGGCCACGTCGAAATACGAAGCGACGCTGGTCAAGGATCAGTCGATCCTGCGCGCCCGGATCGACGCCGGCAGCGGCGCGGTCGACCAGCTGCCGAGCCGCAAGAGCGAGATGGACGACGACGCGATCAACCAAGCGCGCGCGCTGCAGCCGGACCTCGCGAGCCTGGCGCAGATCGTCGCCGTGCTGGAAGAACAGCGCGGTGCCAAGGCGGTCGAAGCCGACGTCAAGCTGTTTGGCGACTACGTGATCTACGACATGCAGATGGCGAAGAACGGCGCGCCCGAGCGCGTCGCGATGATCGAGGCGAAGAGCGGACGGCCGATCGGCAATCCGCGCGCGCTCGACCCGCAATAAATCAGATCACGAAATCGGCGTTGCCCGGCGGCTGCGAGTCGTCGCCGCCGCGCGATTTCGCGGCCGGCTTCTGCACCGCGCGGGCGCGTTGATACAGGTCTTCGAGCGTCACGGCGCGCAGCAGGTTTTCCCAGCCCTCGGCCAGCTCGGCCGCGAGCGGTGTCACGACTTTCTGGCCCAGCGGCGAGCTGGACGGTTCGATGCCTTCGTCGAGCCGGCCCGCGCCGACCGCCAGCGCGATATCGGCGAGCGTGACGCGGCGCCGTTCGCGCGCCAGCACGTAGCCGCCGTCCGAGCCGCGCACGCCGGCCAGGATTCCGGCTTTCACCAGGCCCTGGAATGCCGGCTCGAGGTAGCGCCTCGCGGTCTGCTGACGCTCGGCAACCGCGCGCGAAGACACCGGCGTGCCGCCGCCATGCAGGGCGACGTCGAGCACCGCTTCGATCGCAAGCAGCAGTTTTTCCGAACGGCGGAGCATCGGTCCGCTTTCTCCTGGCCGGTATCGGCCCATTAAAACGCCGCCGGGCGGTGTGGAATCAAGCTCGATTCTCACACCGCACGGCGGCGGGCAGATGGATCCCGCCTTGGCGGGGACCTTGTTACGCCGTCGGCTGCTTCACAACACGCAGATACGACTTCAGCGTCTTCCAGCCGTTGGGGAACTGCTTCTTGGCGTCGTCGTCCGACACTGACGGGACGATGATCACGTCCTCGCCGAACTTCCAGTTCACCGGCGTCGCCACCTTGTGGTTCGCGGTGAGCTGCAGGCTGTCGAGCACGCGCAACACTTCCTGGAAGTTGCGGCCGGTCGACGGCGGATAGGTGATGGTGAGCTTCACCTTCTTGTCGGGCCCGACAATGAACACCGATCGCACGGTCAGCTTGGGATCCGAGTTCGGGTGGATCATGCCGTACAGGTTCGAGACCTTGCCGTCGGGGTCGGCGATCATCGGGAAATTGACCTTTTGGCCCTGCGTCTCCTCGATGTCGTCGGACCATTTCGAATGGTCGCCGAGCGGATCGACCGACAGGCCGATGATCTTGGTGTTGCGCTTGTCGAATTCGGGTTTCAGCCGCGCCGCTTCACCGAGCTCGGTGGTGCAGACGGGCGTGAAATCCTTGGGATGTGAAAACAGCACGCCCCAACCATTGCCGAGCCACGCGTGAAAATCGATCGGGCCTTCGGTCGTGTCGGCGCGAAAATCCGGGGCGGTGTCGCCGAGTTGCAGAGACATGGGGTCGTTCCTTCCACTTATTACTTGATTCAGGTTCTTGGGTTCAGGCGTCGATCGGCACGAGCTTCAGCCGGAGGCCGGCCAGCGCTTCCGAATACAGAATCTGACAGGCAAGGCGCGAACGTGCGCCTACGTCAGGCACCGTGTCCAGCGCCGCTTCTTCTTCGTCGGTGCGCGGCGGCAGACGGTCGGTCCAGCTCGCATCGACCTCGACGTGACAGGTCGCGCATTCGCATGCGCCGCCGCACATTCCGTCCATCAGACCGTGGTCGCGCACGATCTCCATGACGCGCCAGCCTTCGACCGCATCGAGCCGGTGTTCGGTCCCGGCCGCGTCTTCAACGACGATGAAACTCATATCTTTTCTCCGTGCGCGGCGGGCCGGCCAACCATCCCCGCCTGGGCGCGGAGGTCGGTCGGGAGCCAGCTCTTCTCATCGATCAGCTTGGTGCAGGCGGCGCGCACCGCGTCGGGCGCGAAGCCGGCGCCGCGCAGACGTTCGCGCAGGTCGGACAATTCGCGCAGATGCACGCCCCAGGACTGGTCGAGCGCGCCGTCGATCCAGCCGCGTAGTTTCTGCGCCAGGGTCGGGCTCTTGCCGCCGGTCGAGATCGCGACGACCAGGTCGCCGCGCCGCACCACCGAGGGCACGTGCAGATCGCACAGCGCGTTGACGTCCTCGACATTGACCAGCACCGCATAGTCGCGTGCCAGCCGCGCGAGCGGCGCCGCGCGCTCGGCATCGAGGCCCGCAACGAACAGCAGCGACAGGCCGGCGAGTTCATGTTCCGACGGCAGGCGCGGTTCGGCGCCCGCCGCGAGCAGATCGGGGTCACTGTCGGGCGCGTAGAGTTCGAGCGCGCCGGCGCCGGCCTCCCGCAGCAGCGCCAGCCGCTTCACCGCGGCGGGCCCATGCCCGACCAGCGCTACCGGCAACGCCGCGACGTCGATTGCAAGCGGCAGCATGTCAGGCCTTCTCCCGCGAAAGCGGGCGCCCAGTCGGGCACAGAATGGTGTTGATCATGGAATTCATGTCTGGAGCATTTCCGGCCCTCGCCGGGGGACTAGGCGGCCTGACGCGTGGCGATGAAGCCGAGCAGCGCTTCCACGCCGACCCGCGCGCACCAGTCGCCGAACGGCTCCTTGCCGTTCCGCCCGTCCCGCCACTGCGCGAAGAGCTGTTCGAGCGTCGCGGGAATCGTGTCGAACGGCATACGATCGATCAGGCGGAAATTCATCCGCGTGCCTTCGCGGTCGCCGCCGACGAACAGCGCGTAATCATTGGCGGTGCGGCCGACGATGCCGACATCGCCGATATAGGGACGGGCGCAGCCGTTGGGGCAGCCGGTGATGCGCACCGTCATGCCCTCGCCCGCCAGCCCCTGCCGCGCCAGCGCCGCGTCGATATCGGCGACGAGCTGGTCGCGCACGCGTTCGGCCTCGCCCAGCGCCAGGCCGCAGGTGGGAAAGGCCGGGCACGCCAGCGTCAGCTTGTCGAGCCGGGTACGTTCCTCCGCGAGCTTGACGCCATGCGCGCGCAGCAAGGCTTCAATGCCGGCGCGATCTTCCGCGCCCGCATTCGACAGCAGCACGTCCTGGTCGGGCGTCAGCACCGGATCGACGCCGTAGCGAGTCACGATCTCGCGTAGCGCGGTGCGCAGCTTCACGTCCTCGATGTCGGCGACGCGGCCGCTCGGCACCGGAACGCCGAGCCAGAATTTTCCGTCGCCCTGCGCGTGCCAGCCGAGATGATCAGGAATCGTCACCGGCGCCATCTGTACCGGTGCTGCGAGCTGCTTGCCGAGATCGGCTTCGAGGATCGCCTTGCAGGCCGGCGTGCCGAGCGCGTCGACGACGTATTTCAGGCGCGCATGCTTGCGGTCGGTGCGGTCGCCGTGATCGCGATGCAGCCGTACCACCGCTTCCGCGATCGGCAGCAGATCGTCGGGTTCGACGAAGCAGATGAGGCTCGCCAGCCGCGCGTAGGTGTTCGCCTTGTTGTGCGTCAGGCCGAGCCCGCCGCCGATCGCGACGTTCCAGCCTCGCAGCACGTCGCCGTCAAAGATCGCGAACAGCGCCAGATCGTTGGCATAGAGGTCGGCGCTGTTGTCGTCGACCGTGCCCAGCGCGGTCTTGAATTTGCGCGGCAGATAGGTGCGGCCGTAGAGCGGCTCGGGATCTGCTTCGGTCGGCGGCAGCTTGACGCCGCCGACGAAAATCTCGTGATGCGCGCGCGTCCGGGGCAGCAGCGACACCGACAGAAGATCGGCCGCGTCGCGCAGCACCTGGTGGCGTTTGTCGGCGATCGGCGCCGGCGTCGTCATCACGTTGCGCGCGACGTCGCCGCACGCCGCCATCGTCGTCAGCAGCGTCGATTCGATGTCGGCGATGGTCTGGCGCAGTTCGGTCTTGAGCACGCCGTGAAGCTGGATCGCCTGGCGCGTCGTGATGCGCAGCGTGCCGTTGGCGCGGCGCTCGCACAGGGCGTCGAGCGCCAGCCATTGCTGTGCCGTCAACCGTCCGCCGGGAATGCGGACGCGCGCCATGCACTGCCATTCCTTGTCGAAGCCGGCCTGTTTGCGCTCGGTCGCGGTGTCGCGGTCGTACTGCTCGTAGATGCCGTGGAATTTGAGCAAGTCGTATGCCGCATCGCTGAATTGCGCTGCGCTGGACACGAGCTCCTCGCCGAGCGGGCCGTAGAGCCCGCGACTGGCGAGTT